>DASTEB010000657.1:0-4534 GCA_035710025.1 Chloroflexia bacterium | reverse complement strand
CGAACACGGTGGTGTTGGATCCCATGAGCGAGCGCCCGAGGCCGAGGGTCTGGTCTGCCTCCTCGTACGCCGAGCGGATGTAGCCCTCGCGGATGTCAACTCGCCCGTCGAGTATACCGTCGCCCTCTACGTCGTCATAGTACGGGTTGGGGTCGCCGTCCATATCGGTGGGGGTGACGAGGGCCATGAACTGGTGCTGGAACTCGTCGGTCACGGGGCTGCCGAGCATGAGCAGGTTAGGCTCGAGGCCCACGGTGTTGAAGATGAAGTCGAGATAGCCCCAGTGGGCGTCCTTCCACTTGAGGCCCTGCTCGACGTAGGTATCCTCGTCCACGATGCCCGCCTCGAGCGGGGCGAAGTCGGCCGCGGTCGAGCTTGGGAAGTCGGCGTTGAGGGTCTCCTCGAAGCCGAGGGGGGTGTTGCAGCCCGGCTCGTAGGTGCAGCCGTTGTAGGTGGCGTTGGCGCGGGCGATGGATGTGAAGTAGATGCGGAACTGCGACAGGTCGGGCGCGATGTCGATGGCCTTGAGGTAGAAGCCCGCGGTCTGCCCGGCCCTCGCGCCTATTAGCGTCACCTTCACGTCGGCCCACTCGCCCTGCGCGAGATCGGCCGCGGCCTCATTGCCGTTCTTGCCGTCGGTGGAAGCCACCGCCAGCACCTGGTCATAGTTGGTGGCGGAGTCGTCGGTCGAGTCATAGATATACAGGTCGTAGAAGCGGTCGAAGTTGTCGCTGGCGGGGAAGGCGGTGTTGGTCAGCCTGACCTGCTCCTGCATGGCGGGGCTGTACGAGGGGGGCACGTTGGTCCAGCCGGCCGCGGGGTCGAGGTCGACGCGCTGGTACGACACGCCGAACTGGTTGGCGCGCTCGGGCTGGCCGGGCATGTCGTAGTTCAGCAGGATGCCGCGGTTGGAGAAGAAGGTGCGGAAGTCGACCACGGGGCCTTGCAGGGCGGGCACAAGGCCGCGCGCCCCGGCCCACTCCACGGCGGCCACAGTCTTGCCCGCACGCTCGGCGGCCTGCAATATGGTATCGGCCTGCAGGATGCCGGTGGTGGCGAAGCTGGTGCGGTTATTGAAGTTGCCCTCGCCCACCCGGTGGAAGGTGTTATTGGTCGAACCGTGCTCTCCCGGGTAGGTGCCGGTCGCCAGGGTGTACCAGCCGACGCCGGTGTTGGGCGGGAAGGCCTGCACGAGGCCGTTGTCGCCGCGCATGCCTTCGCGCATCAGGTCGGCATAGGTGGGCATGTGCCCCTGGGCGGCGTAGTTCTCCATGATGTCGGGCCGCATGCCGTCCGAGGAGAAGAAGATCACCTTGTCGGTGGACGGGACGGGGGCGGCTGCCTGCGTTTGTGGTGCTACCCCTGCCAGGGTGAACAGCAATAGCATCACGACCATGAATTTACGTTTCACGTATAATCCCTCCTCCTGGTGCTGAAATACCTCTCCACGCTACAGGCGCTCACCGCCAATCGGAACGACACGCCCGCCCGGCACACAGTATGGCCGGGGTTGGTCCGATTTGCGCGAGCATTTTTGGGAAGCGGAACGCGGGGCTCTGTAGAACGGCGCTTGGGAGTCTGGCGCACGCGTCCTTGTCGCGGCAGAACGGTCCTCACTGACCCCCCGCATCGAGTGGATGGAGTGTAAAGCAAGACAGGCTCTAGAGTCAAGAGTCCCCGTGGGCGGGTCCGGGCGGGTCGAGGCGAGCGCCGTGGGAGGATCTCTGCCGGGCTAGCCCCGCCGGTAACGCGCCGATTTTAGCACGGGCCGGTTATCGCGTTATTAACCGGCGATTAAGGCCGGTTAACGAGGACGCCTCGCTGGGCGCCGCCATGTCCCACGGGAGTGCGTAACCTCGCACGTACACCAGAGAAGACCCTCATCACGCCGTACCGCCCCACCACGAGGAGAGGCATCCACAAGCGCACGAATGGGCCGGGAGCAGCCCGGGCGCTGCCAGCACCCACCAGGAGCACGCCAGATGAACGCCAGAGCGCTGTCGGGCCTCGGCAATGTTGCGTGGTTGGTATTCCTCGTCCTGGGCGCGGGGGCCGCGGCCGTTTGGACCGCCGAGACGACCCCGGGCGCCGCGAGCGCGTCCCCGCAAGGCCTCGCCGGCGGCTGCACGTCGCCACTGTTCGGCCCGCCCGCGCACTACCCCGTGGGCGGGACGCCGGGCCAGGTTGACTCGGCCGACTTCAACAACGATTCCTATCTCGACCTGGTTTTGACTATCGTGCAGACGGCCCACGTTGCGCTGATGTTGGGCGACGGCGCGGGCGGTTTCGGCCTGCCCAACAACGTGCCTATCTCGGCGGGAGGGCTTGCGGTCGCTACGGCCGACTTCGACCTCGACGACAACGCCGACCTCGTCGTGACCAACCAGGGCGGGCTCAACGTGCAGGTGCTGCTGGGTGACGGCGCTGGCGGTTTCGGGCCGCCCCTCGACCTGGCTTCGGGATCGCTGCCCTACTCGGTGGCCGCGGCCGACCTGAACGACGACACCTACCCCGACTTCGTGACCGCCAACCAGGGCCCCGACAGTATCTCGGTCTTCCTGGGCGACGGGGAGGGCGGCTTTGAGGTGCCCATGCACTACCTGACCGGGCCCGACCCCTACAGCATCGCCCTCGCCGACTTCAACAACGACGGCGCTCTCGATCTCATTACGGCGAGCCAGAACCAGGCAAGGGTGATGGTGTTGTTCGGAGACGGGGCGGGCGGCTTCGGCGGGCTGAGGTACTTCTGGGCGGCGGGCGGCACCAACGGCGTTACCGCGGCCGACTTCAACCGCGACGGCAATCACGACTACGCCGCGGTCAACTTCGCCGCCCAGCTCGTGACTGTCGCTGTAGGCGACGGCACCGGCAACTTCGTGCCGCACGACTACTTCTCGGCCGGCTACTACGCAGTGGACATAGAGGCAGCCGACTTCAACCGCGACGCCGCCCCCGACCTGGTAGTGAGCAACAGCGGGGACGACAACGTGTCGGTGTCGTTGAATAGGGGCACCGGACAGTTCTTCCCTCGCGTCAATTTCAGCATGGGCAACAGCCCCAGGCTGCTGGACCTCGGCGACTACAACGGCGACGGCGCGCCCGATATAGCGGCGGCGAACGGCCTGTCCCACGACGTGTCGGTGCGGCTCAACCTGTGCGAGACCGGCACCCCGTCGGTGCCCTCGCCCACGCCCTCGGCTGCGGCTTCGGCGACGCCCTCCCCTACCAACACGCAAGCACCCACCGGCACGCCTACTTCGCCGCCCCCGAGCGCCACGGCTGCGGTCGCGACAGCCACCCCGACGGCTTGCACGGTGGAGTTCTCGGACGTCACTTCGAGCCACGCGTTCTACCCATACGTGCGGTGCCTTGCCTGTCGGGGTATCGTCCAGGGCTACCCGGACGGCACATTCCGCCCCGATGCCCACGTCACGCGGGGGCAACTGGCAAAGGTCGTGTCGAGCGCGGCGGGCTTCATGGAGGACCCCAACCCGCAGGTATTCGAGGACGTGCCGCCGGCCAACCCGTTCTACGCGTGGGTCAACCGCCTGGCACGCAGGGGCCACATGCAGGGCTACCCATGCGGCGGGGAAGGCGAGCCGTGCGTGACGGGGCTGCCCTATTTCCGCCCGTTCGCCGAGGCCACCCGCGGGCAGACCGCCAAGATCACGGCAAACGCCGCGGGAATCAACGACCCGGTGAGCGGGCAGAGCTTCGAGGACGTACCTCCCGCGCACGCTTTCTATCTGTGGGTACAGAGGCTGGCGGGACGCGGCGTGATGGCGGGGTACGAGTGCGGCAGGGAGGGCGAGCCGTGCGGGCCGGGAAACCTGCCGTATTTCCGCCCGCACAACGGCGTGACGCGGGGGCAGGCGTCGAAGATCGGGGCGAGCACGTTCTTCCCGGGGTGCGCTCCGTAGGGCAGCGGGCGCGGCGAGCCGGCGTGCTAAACCGCCGCTATCTGAGGATGGAGAAACGCCGCCCCGGGGAGGGAGCGGCGTTTCTCGTTGTGCCCGGTTGGGTTAGCGCCTAGGGCGCTACGGTGGAGTTGGATTCCTCGGTGCCCTTGACGGGCGCTCGGCCGTCTGCTATACAGAATCTCAATGTTCTTCGAGTTCATCGGTGAACTTAGCGAGGTTGAGACCATCGCATCAGGAAGAGGCATCAAGGAGATCGCCAGTCTGCGGAAGGTATTTGGGCGAGGCAACTGGCGTAAGCGCAAAGGCATGGCAACCATCAGGTTAGCGGACGAGACGGTGCATACCGCCGAGCTGCACTGGTATGAGGCAACCGGACTTGGCAAGAAAGAGTTCAAGATCAAGCGTATCCTTGATTAGGCAAACACCATGAGCAACACCCACGCTAACCAGACAGAACTGGCAGTGTGTATCCGCAACGACGGCTACGCCGCTTCGCTTGAGGTGCGCAAGATCTACCGCGTGCTGCCGGACCCGGGCGCCGCGGCCGCGCACATACTCCGGGTGGTTGACGAGTCGGGCGAAGATTACCTGTATCCCGAAGACTACTTTGTGAT
>DASTEB010000656.1:0-4951 GCA_035710025.1 Chloroflexia bacterium | reverse complement strand
ATCGAGTGGGGCTTCAGCGTGGAGTTCAGTCTTGCGTATGCTGGCGTAGCCGCGAGGGTGCGCGGCTGCAGGGCGGCACACGGGCCGCACAATGGGACCTCGCTTGATTATACGTACGCGGGCGCGTGGGTGTCAAACGTGATCAGTGGGTAGTGGGTAGAAGTAATAGGCAGAAGGCAGTAGGAGGAGGCTACGCCGGTTCGGACGTTTGGCGCATGACAACCTGCTGCTTGCCTCGGATAATTGGAGGTGCCGCGCCGGTTGACCGCCCCGATGTTGTTGAGTAGATTACTCGGAAAGGCACTGATGAGCCGGACGGCTGCTCGACAGTCCGACGCCGCCGGTACGCGGCATGATTACCACATGAATTAGAGCGCTCCTGCGCGGCCGGGCACACACCTTCCCACCGCCAGCGAGCAAGAGGAGACCCCATGACCCAGGCATTGAAACCTCTGCCCGCGGGCACGCCCGCGCCCGACTTCACCTTGAACAGTACGCCCACCCAGAAGGTGTCGCTAAGCGAGCTTCGCGGCCGTCCCGTCATCCTCGTGTTCTACCCGGCCGATTGGAGCCCGGTGTGCGGCGACGAGCTTGCCCTGTACCAGGAGCTGTTGCCCGAGTTTGAGCGCTACAACGCGCAGATCATGGGCATCTCGGTGGACGGGGCGTGGTCGCACCTGGCTTTCTCCGACTCTCGCAACCTCACCTATCCCCTGCTGGCCGACTTCGAGCCGAAGGGCCAGGTCTCGCGGCAGTACGGCGTGTACCAGGAAGACGTGGGCGAGAGCGCCAGGGCCATGTTCCTGATCGACAAGGACGGCATCATCAGCTGGAGCTACCTGTCGCCGGTGGGCATCAACCCGGGCGCGGCGGGCATCCTGAAGGCGCTCGAAGATCTGCAGAGGAAGGAGCAGCAGTCGTGATGGAGCGTGCC
The DNA here is from genome assembly GCA_035710025.1 of Chloroflexia bacterium. Classification (GTDB taxonomy): domain Bacteria; phylum Chloroflexota; class Chloroflexia; order QHBQ01; family JADMIH01; genus JADMIH01. The sequence goes on along the minus strand of DASTEB010000656.1, from coordinate 4,017 downwards.
GAACTCACAATCCCTGTCAGCGAAAGCGACCACAGCATGGGGCCGCACGACGCGCCCGTCACGCTGGTGCAGTACGGCGACTTCGAGTGCCCCTACTGCGGCGCGGCCTACCCGGTCATCAAGGACGTGCAGCGCCGCATGGGCGACAGGCTGCGCTTCGTGTTCCGCAACTTCCCCATCACCACCACGCACCCGCACGCGCTGCGCGCGGCCGAGGCTGCCGAGGCGGCGGCGGCGCAGGGCAAGTTCTGGGAGATGCACGACATGTTGTACGAGCACCAGGACACCCTGGACGACGCCCACCTGCGAATGTTCGCCGAGCAGATCGGCCTCGACGTGGCGCGCTTCGACCGGGAAATGAGCGCGGGTCGATACGAGGACCAGGTGCGAGAGGACTTCATGGGCGGGGTGCGCAGCGGCGTGGGGGGCACGCCTACCTTCTACATCAACGGCGTGCGCTTTGACGGCAACTGGGCCGGCGAAAACCTGCTCAGGGCAGTGGAGCACGCCACGCACTGAAGAGTTTCGCCCCGCGAGATCGTCGCCTGCTAGTGCTTTCCGTAGGTCGGCTCAAGCCCATCGTCGCGCGTCTGTTCCAGGTCCGGCAAGCGTCCTGCCGGTGAGGCAAGCAGCGCGTCAAGCGCGGCTATTTGCGCCGGATCGCCTATCAGGCCCACGAGGTCATTCCTCTCAAAGGGCGTGCTCGATTTGGGGTTCGGCACGACCCAGGAGCGGCCCTGCTCAGACTTGATAATGGCGATCACCGACGCTCCCGTGCGTGAGCGCAGGTCGGCCTGCGCGAGCGTCTGTCCGACGATTGGGCTCTTCTCGTCAAGGCGCCGCCAGACGATGTCCAGGCCCCGAACGGTGTTGCGCATCTGGTCGAGAGCCTGGGTCTCACCTGGGGTGAAGCGGTCAATGTCATACTGGTCGCGGCGCACTGCATCGGTGTAAGGCTGCACCTGGTCGGCGGAGAAGCCAAGCGCCAGCAAAGTGTGCCGCACCACCTCGAGGCCGCCCTCCAACTCGGGGTGAATCACGTCCTCGGCCCCCAGTTCGTGCAGGCGCTGCACCCCGGAGCGGGTGGCCGCGCGGGCGACAACGGGCAAATTCTGCTCGATACGGCGCGCGGCCGATACCACCATTTCGGTGGCTGCCTCGTCCGGCAGCGTGACCACCAACACCCGGGCACGCTCCAGCCCCGCGTGGTTCAGCACCTCGGAATTGGCGGCATCGCCAAACAGCGTCGGAACGCCTCGATTCTCGAACGCGACCGCCCGCTTTGGATCGTTCTCCACCACCAGCAGAGGCACTTCGAGCCGCTCGAGCACCGCGAGGATGTGCTCGCCGACCCGACCCGCACCGACGATTACCACGTGGTCCTTGAGGGTTGGTGCGTCGAGTTGTGGGCTGGGACCGTGCCGGTCGAGCCGCTCCCACAGCGCCGGGAAGCGCTGTAACACCTTCTCGACCGGGACCACGAGCCGGAACAGGAACGGGTTGATCACTATGGAGATCAGCGACCCGGCAAGGATGAGCGAGTACTGGTCCTGGGTAATCACCCCCAGCGCAACTCCTGCCGTTCCGACGATGAACGAGAACTCGCCGATCTGGCCGAGGCCCGCGGCTGCAACCAGCATGGTGTGCGCCGAAGCGGGCAAGAACAGGCCGAATACTATGGTGAGAAGAGGCTTGCCGATGACAATCAGCACCGTGAGCGCGAGCACGTGCCAGAGGTTGGCAAACAGGTAGGCAGGGTTGACCAGCATACCGACCGACACGAAGAAGACCACCGTGAACACGTCGCGGAACGGCACCACATCTGCACCGATCTGGTGGCTGATAGCCGACTCGCCGAGCACCACGCCGGCGAGGAACCCGCCGAGCGCCAGCGATACGCCGAACAACTCGGCCGATCCCAGGGCCGTGCCGACGGCGATAGCCACCACGGCGAGGATAAAAAGTTCACGCGTGCCCGTGAACGCTATGCGCGTGAGCAGCCAGGGCAGGAACCGCACTCCCACTACCAGCATCAACGCGACGAAGATGGCTGCCTTGAGAAGCGCCCATATGATCGCCTCTGCAGATGCGGCCTCGCCTCCGCCGAAGATCGCGGGCAGCAGCACCAGTATCACAATGGTTGCCAGGTCCTCGAGTACCAGCCAGCCGACTGCTACCTGTCCTGCGAGAGTGTGGAGCCAGCCGTTGTCTGTGAGGCCCCGCAGAAGCACCACGGTACTCGCAATCGAGATCGAAAAACCCAGCACCAGTCCCGCGGAGAGCGACCAACCCCAGAACTGCGTAAGCGCAAGGCCAAGGGCCGTCGACGTCAAGATCTGCAGGGTTGCGCCGGGGATGGCCACGGACCGCACCGCCCACAGGTCGCGCAGCGAGAAGTGCAGCCCCACCCCGAACATCAGGAAGATGACCCCGAGCTCCGCGAGCTGGGTTATGGTCTCGACGTCGCCGATGAATCCCGGGGTGAAAGGGCCTATAGCCATGCCGGCAAGCAAGTAGCCCACTATTGCAGGCAGCCCCAGCCTGCGAGCCACGAGCCCGCCGATGAACGCCGTAACGAGGGCAACCGCGATATTGATAAGCAGGTCCAGGGTATGCATCGTTGCCTCCGCATGCCAATCCGGGCCGGTTGGGCAAGGCCGTAGCCGGGGCAAGCGTTCTGCCGGCTGTCATATTGCCATTGTGCTCACGGTATGTTGTCCGTGGTGTTGGCCTGGCGAGATGGGAACACAGCCGGTAGGCTGTTGGGGTAATCTGCCCTATTATACTTGCCAGATTCGTATTGTCACGCCTTTCGCTCCCATCAGGCGCGGAAACACACTTGCACAGACGACGGTTCTATGTTACAATACCGGAGTAAAACCCCTCCCGGGGGGGTAGGGTAAATAGCAGCGAAGGAATAGTCACCATGAGACCACAAACCTCCAAGGAAGATGCCCTGCGCAGGCTGGCCTATATCGAGGGCCACCTGAAGGGCATACGTAAGATGGTCGAGGAAGACCAGTACTGCGTGGACGTGCTCAAGCAGACCTACGCCGTGCAGCGCGCCATCGACAAGTTCGAGAGCACATTGCTGCGAGGGCACCTCAATTCCTGCGTGCCAGAGGGCATCAAGGAGGGCCGCGAGGCCGAGGTGCTGAGCGAGCTTGAAGAGCTGTTCGACCTCTCCAAGAAGTAATCGCCAATCCACCAGAGAACAGCCCGGAGTAAACAATGGCAACGGAACAAATACACGACACCGCCCCACAGGAGGGCGCCACACAACCGAATAACGCGGACAACCAGGTCGAGGCCATGCTGCCTATCGGCGGGATGACCTGCGCCTCGTGCGTGCGCCGCGTCGAGAAGTCCCTCGCCAAGGTCGAGGGCGTGAGCGACGTGGGCGTGAACCTGGCGACCGAGCGCGCCACCGTCAAGTACGACCCCGCGAAGGTCGACATGGCCGCGCTCAAGGCCGCCGTCGAGCGGGCCGGGTACACCGTGCCCACCGAAGAGGCCATGCTGCCCATCGAAGGCATGACTTGCGCTTCGTGCGTGCGGCGCGTGGAGAAGTCGCTGGCGAAGTTGCCCGGCGTGGAGCTGGCAAACGTGAACCTGGCGACCGAGCAGGCGACGGTGCGCTACAACCCCGCCATGGTGGGCCGCGACGAGTTCCGCAAGGCCGTCGAGAAGGCAGGCTACGCCGTGCGCGCCGAGCAGGTCCGCACCGAGGCTCAGGGCGCACCCGGTGAAGCACGCGACGTGGAGGCCGAGCGCCGCGCTCACGAATTGGCCGATGTGCAGCGCAAGTTCATCTTCGCGCTGGTCGCGGGGCTGGTGGTGATGGGCATCATGTTCCTGCCCCTGCCCTGGCCGATGGAGACGCGCAACTACATCATGCTGCTGATCGCCACGCCCGTGCAGTTCTGGGCGGGGTGGTCGTTCTACACCGGCACGTGGCGCGCCCTGCGGCATCTGTCCACCAACATGAACACCCTCATCGCGGTGGGCACGTCGGCA
>DASTEB010000655.1:0-23547 GCA_035710025.1 Chloroflexia bacterium | reverse complement strand
TGCCGGGGCATCGTGTCGGGCTACTCCAACGGCAAGTTCCGCCCCGAGGTCAACGTCACCCGCGGCCAGGCCTCTAAGATCGTATCCAACTCCGCAGGGTTCGATGAGCCTCCGGTGGGCCAGACCTACGAGGACGTGCCGCCCGACCATACCTTCTACCCCTTCATCGAGCGGCTCAGCAGCAGGGGGCTGATCTCGGGCTATCCGTGCGGAGGGCCGAGCGAGCAGTGCGGACCGGGCAACAGACCGTACTTCCGCCCGGGAGCCGATGCGTCCAGGGGGCAGATATCCAAAATCGTGGCCAACGCGGCCGGGTACAACGAGCCTCCCGGTGAGCAGACGTTTGAGGACGTGCCCACAGAGCACACCTTCTATCCCCACATAGAGAGGCTGTCCTCGCGGGGAGTGGTGAACGGCTACCCGTGCGGTGGGTCGAGGGAGCCGTGCGGCCCGGGCAACAGACCATACTTCCGGCCGGGTAACGCTGTCACCAGGGGCCAGATCTCCAAGATGGCGGCAACTACCTTCTTCCCGGAGTGCGTGCCGTAACTGCCGGGTGACAACCGTGACGCTGTGTCTCCGGCACAGCCGTCGACAGCGAAGGCCCCTCACCTGGACGAGGGGCCTTTCGCGCGCCGCGATACGGCACCCGTTGACACCCTCATCCCCACGGCTGTATACTTGCCGCAACCCCCGACCTTCCCCTGCGTCGCACCACTCTTCCTACCTGGCGTTCCCACGGTTTTGCAAGAGCTACAAGGACGGCGCCCATGAAGCGGCTGGTCGAGTTCCCCATGGAAGACGGCACCACCATCCTGGTGGAGGTGGACGAGCCGGGCTATGGCGGCGGCAGTACCCTGCGCTCCATGAGGCCGGGCGACATGATCGAGCGCGCCGGCATGACCTACGAGCAGGCCATCGACAGGATTCAGCCCGCGGCTGCCGGCATCATCGCCCGCCTGCGCGCCATGCCCGAACCCCCCGCCGAGATCGCCGTCGAGCTTGGCATCAGTCTCAGCGCCGAGGCTGGCGCTTTCCTGGCCTCCGCCGCCACCCAGGCCCACCTCGTCATCACCCTCACCTGGAAAGCCGGGTCGAAACCCCCGGAGCGACCATGACCGGTTTCTCGTACCTCAACTTCGACATGCAGATACAGCGCGCCCCCGAAGGCGGCTACCGCGTACACGTCGAGGCGCCTTCGGGCGAGAGCATTCGGGCCCCTTTCACCATGCCCTTCTCCGACGTCGAGCTTGAGAACTTCATGCTCAAGGCGGGCCCGACCCGCCGGGGAGTGCGCCGGGCCGATACCGCCGAGATGGACACCGCCAAGCGCTTCGGAGAGAAGCTGTACGCCGCGCTTTTCTCGGCCGACGTGCGCAGCGCCCTGCAGAGCAGCCTCGACCAGGCCCGGCGCAACGGCGAGTCAGGCCGGGGGCGCGTGGGCGTGCGGGTGCGCCTGCGCCTGTCCGAGGTGCCCGAACTTTCGGGCGTTCCCTGGGAGTACATCTACAACCCCGGCCTCAACCGCTTCCTCGCCCTCTCCACCGAAACCCCTCTCGTGCGCTACCTCGACATGCCCGAGCGCATCCGCCCGCTCAACGTGGTCGCGCCCCTGCGCGTGCTGGTCATGATCACCGCGCCGAGCGACTACCCCCGCCTCGACGTGCGCCAGGAGTGGAACAACCTCAACACCGCCGTCGCCCCGCTGCTTGAGGCGGGGCTGCTGCAGCTTGACCTGCTGGAGACCCCCACCCTCACGGGCCTGCAGCGCCAGCTGCGCAGGGGCGATTACCACGTGTTCCACTTCATCGGCCACGGCGCGTTCGACCGCAAGGCCGAGGACGGGCTGCTCTTGTTCGAGGACGACGAGGGCCGCGGCCGCCCGGTGAGCGGGCAAGACCTTGCCCTGCTCCTGCACGACCACTCGCCTCTGCGCCTCGCCGTGCTCAACGCCTGCGAAGGCGCCCTCTCAGCCGCCGACGACCCCTTCGCGGGGGTAGCGCAGAGCCTTGTGCAGGGTGGCCTGCCCGCCGTTGTGGCGATGCAGTTCGAGATCACCGACCGTGCAGCCATCGTGTTCGCCCACGAATTCTACCGCGCCCTGTCCGACGGCTACCCGGTAGACGCCGCCATCACCGAGGCGCGCAAGGTGCTGCTCACCGAGAGCCGCGGCGCGGGTCTCGAATGGGGCACTCCGGTGCTGTACATGCGCTCGCCCGACGGGCGCATCTTCGACGTGCAGGCGCCTCCGCAACCCGTCGCGCAGGCCCGCCCGGCCGTACCTGAGCCAGCACCCCAACACACACGCGAGCCTGAACCTACCCCGGTCGTGGCAGCTGCCGTCCCTGTAGAGGCGCCCGCCGTGCCCGAGGGGCCGACCGCGCGCCCGGCAACCGAGGAAGCCCCTACGGCCGCCACTCGCACGGCCGAGCGCGAAGTCGAGACCCGGCCCGCGGCGGCAGAGACTGCGCGCCGCAAGCCCAACGCGCGCGTGCTCGGTGCGGTGCTGGTCCTTGCCGTGCTGCTCGTGGGCGGCGGCGTGGGCGCGGGGCTGATCCTCGCGGGCGGCGGCAACCAGACGGCACCCCCGGCCGTGACCCCGACCGCCCAGGCAGGGCAGGTGTCTGCTAATGCCGAGGCGAACTACAACTCCGGCGTGGCAGCCATCAACGACGGCGACTACGACAAGGCGATCTCGGAGCTGTCCGAGGCGATTGCGGGCAGTCCCGACTATGCCGAAGCATACTTCTACCGAGCCATCGCCTACCGGTCAAACATGATGTACAACGAAGCGATCGCCGACTTCACGCGGACCCTAGAGCTTGAGCCTGACAGCGTCTACCCCTACTACGAACGCGGCCTGGCCTACACGTACGCGGGCATTGCTACGAGAGCCATCGAAGATTTCACCCGGGCTATCGAGCTTCAGCCCAACATGATCGACGCCTATTACCAGAGGGCCGGCAGGTACTTTGACATCGGGCGGTACGACGATGCCATCACGGACTTCGACAAAGTGATAGAGCTTAATCCCGGCTACGGCGACTCCTACTTTGATCGCGGTCGGGCTTACTCCTCCAAAGCCGATTACGAAGCCGCCATCGAAGATTTCACGCTGGCCATAAACCTCGACCCCAACTCCGCCTACTACTATTACGCCCGCGGCGAGGCCTACCGCCTGCTGGGCGATACCGAAAGCGCGATCGAAGACTACCGGTCCGTGCTTGAATATGCCGACGACGACGACTCGCTCCGCGAGGACGCCGCCCAGCGCCTGAAGGTCCTCGGCGCCGAACCATGACACGCGGGCACCCTCGCTCGTGTGCAAAACTCAAACACCTGTTCGACAACCTGATACAATCCTCTCCGGCGCCGCTCCTCCCGCCCAGGCACCTTTGAGCGTGCGCTCGCCTCGTGCCCGCCTTTCGCTCCCGGCATTGATTGCGAGCAGAATCGCGATACACCCGATTGCATCCATAGAACATATGTGCTATACTCGGGTCGAGGCGATACCCTGATCTGGAGAGGAGGTACACAGGAATGGCAAGCAATAACGGCAACGGCAACGGCAAGGTCACGGTGCTCGTGGGCACCAACAAGGGCGCGTTCTTCTTCCACTCGGACGCCGATCGGCGCAACTGGGAGATGACAGGACCGCACCTCGATGGCTGGGAGATCTACTCTCTGTGCGGCGTTGGGGCCAACGGCCACGGCGAGCGTGTGTTCGCGGGCACGTCCCATTTCGTCTACGGCCCCACCATCCGCGTGAGCGACGACGGCGGCGAGAACTGGACCCAGGTCGAAGGCAGCCCCCAGTACTCGGAGGCGAGCGGCTTCAAGCTCAACCGCATCTGGCAGATCGTCCCCGGCCACCCCTCGGAGCCGAACACCTTCTACGCGGGCGTGGACGAGGCGGGCCTGTTCGTCAGCCGCGACGGAGGCACCACCTGGACCGAGGTCAAGAGCCTGACCGGGCACCACACCCGCCCCGAGTGGGCTCCCGGCAACGGCGGCCTGTGCCTCCACACCATCCTCGTGGACCCCACCAACTCGAAGCGGATGTGGGTCGGCATGTCGGCTGTGGGCGTGTTCCGCACCGACGACGGCGGCGAGACCTGGAAGGTGTGCAACAAGGGCATCCACGACGTCGCCACCGGCGTGGAGACCTCGGAGGTCGGGCGCTGCGTGCACAAGATGGTGCTCGATCCCGCCGACCCCAACACGCTCTACATGCAGTACCACGGTGGCGTGTTCAAGTCGACCGACGCGGGCGACTTGTGGCAGCCCATCGAGTCGGGCCTGCCGGGCAACTACGGCTTCCCCATGGGCATCACGTCGTCGGGCGACCTCTTCGTCATCCCCCTGGAGAGCGACTACTTCCGCCACGTAAAGGACGGCAAGCTGCGCGTCTACCGCTCCACCGACCGGGGCGAAAGCTGGACCGACGCGAGCCGCGGCCTCCCCCAACAGGCCCACTACGTCGGCGTGCTGCGCGACGGCCTCGCGGTGGACAGCCTGGAGCCTGCGGGCGTGTACTTCGGCACCACCATGGGTGAGGTGTTCTACTCGACCGACGCGGGCGAGAGCTGGGGCAAGCTGCCGGGCCAGTTCCCGCGCATCACCATGGTGAAGGCCTGGGTGCGGGAGGACTAGCGTGAGCATCGAGGTCAACGTCCCCACCTTCCTGCGCGACTGCACCGGCGGGCACAACACCGTCGCCATCGAGGCCGCCACGCTCGAGGAGGCGCTGGCCCGCCTGCGCGAGACCTACCCCCTGCTGCGCATCCATCTGTACGACGAGCAGATGAACCTGCGCCGGCACGTGCTCATCTTCTACAACAGCGAGAGCACGCGCTGGCTCGATACGCTCGATGTGCCCCTGCGCCCCGGCGACCGCCTCGAGATCGTGCAGGCGGTGTCGGGCGGCTAGGGCGCGCCCTCAGCAATTGTGAGCCCGAGCAGCGCCCTGCGCCTGGTCACCTACAACATGGGCATGGGAGGGTCGCGCAACCCCGACCTGTGGGCGCGGCTCCTCCCGGCCCTTGCCCCCGACCTGCTCTTTACCCAGGAGTCGCGCGATCCCGCTCAGTACTGGCCCGGCGGCTCGTGGCTGTGTGAGGCGGTGCCGTCCCATCGGTGGGGCACCGGACTGTGGGTGCGCGACGGCGCCAGCTTCACGCCCTTGTCCGTGCCTATGGACTTCGCCGGGCGGGTCGTCGCCGCGGTGGTAGAGGGCCTGGCCTGGCCGGAGGTGGGCGTCTCCCCTGTAGCCGCGTTCAGCATCCACGCCCCCACGCGCCGCGGCTCGTCCTACGTGAAGGAGGTCGGCCGCATCCTCGATTTCGCGCCCTCGCTGGCAGAAGGGCTGCCCCTCGTGCTCGCGGGCGACTTCAACGTGGCGGCCGGCACGCGCGGGCCTGGGCACCTGCCGGTGCTCTCGCGTGGAGAGACGGCGCTGCTCGAGCGAATGCGCGACGAGCTTGGCCTGATCCCGTGCTGGCAGACCGCCCACCCCGGCGAGCCGCTGGCCCGTACCCTGCGCTGGATGCGCCGCGCAGACTCGCTCCCCTACCACTGCGACGGCATCTTCATCCCCGCCGCCTGGGCCTCCGCCCTGCGTGACTGCACCGTGTTCGAGGACGACGACTGGTCGGCCGTCAGCGACCACAACCCCGTCGCCGTGACCCTCTCAGCGCTCTGAGGCGCGCCCGCAAGATCGGGGCGCTCCAAGGCTGCGACAGTCCGCGCGCCCTGCACTGGACCGTTTCCGCCCGCTCCGCAGTGTAAGGAACGAGACGGCTCCGGTCCCGCGAGTGTGTTCTTAGAACTGGTTTGGTAAGTTTGTCTTACATAATCCTTTTGGAGTATTGACAGCCGCTACCGAGGGTGCTATACTCCCTGGTAGGTCCTAGTACTTTTGTACCGTCTATCAGTAGGAAGTAAGTACTATATACCCCTAGTACCTTCGTGGCTCGCCGAAACAGCGAGGCTTCCTCCCGGTCCTTAGACTAGGGTCATGTGCTCTCATATTCTTTTTTCTTTGCCTGTGCATTTCTCCCTAGTGGAGGTTTCATTGGCCGGGCGACGCGATCGATAGCCTCGTGACCGAGACACGAGAATTCACATGGCGCAACGCACAAGGGCTGTGCGCTGCTCTGGTCCATCACCTCCCCCGCTCCGTCTGACCCTCGCTCCCGCTTTCGCTCAGGCTTTCACTCCTACCCATACGACCACTTACACTACTACACATCCTCTTACATGCGCAACTCGGTACGTTGTAGCTGAAGCTCCGGCCGGCTGCGCAAATACTCGCATTCTTGCTGACGAGAGGTACGCCAGCGTGGCGAAGCCTGTCTCTGCAGCGGCTTCGACGCACGCGCGAAATCCCACCTCAGGGACAAACCCATGTATCCACACACCTGTTCCCAGTCAATTGACGACCGCTGGTATGTGGTGCACTGCAAGCCCGGCAAGGAGTTTCTTGCCGAGGCGGCTCTACAGGAAAACCTCGATCTCCAAACGTACCTTCCTACAGTGCTGAGCCCCGTGCGGGGCACGATCAGGAAGGTCCCTTTCTTCCCCGGCTATCTGTTCTTGAGCGCGGCGCCACCCCAGATGCAACTTACCCGGATCCGTTCGATGCCGGGGGTGCTGCGCGTGCTCGACTTCGGCGACGGGCCTCAGGCTGTGCCTAAGCTCGTGGTCAGCGCGATCCAGGAGCGGCTGGAGACCCTCAATAATAACGGGGGTCTGCCCGCCCACAACTTCAAGCCCGGAGAGACTATCACCCTGAAGAGCGGTCCATTCCGCGGCCTGCAGGCCGTCTTCCTCGGGCCTTTGTCCCCGGGTGCACGAGTGAAAGTGCTGCTCGAGTTCCTGGGCAGGCTCAACGAGGTGAAGGTTGACCTGGAAAACCTTACCCGGTCCGACGACCGCCCCGCACACAACGGACGCAGGGGCACCCGAGGACACGGCAGGGTAATCAATAATGGCAATCACGTTTAGGGGTGGCATTCGCATGAGAACTCAATTCCTCCCGTTCGCGCTTCCTGACCTCGACGACTCGGAAATGCTGAATATCAAGCAAGTGCTCGAGTCGGGCTGGATCACGACCGGACCCAGGACCCGCCAATTCGAGGCCGAGTTCGCCCGCTACGTGGGCGCCCGGCACGCCATCGCCGTCAACTCGTGCACGGCCGCCATGCACCTGGCGCTCGAGGCGATTGGGCTTGAGGCGGGCGACGAGGTAATCACCACCCCGTACACGTTCGCCGCGACCGCCGAGGTAGTGCGCTACTTCGGAGCGCGTCCCGTCTTCGTCGACGTAGACCCCCACACCCTCAACATCCGCCCCGACCTGATCGAAGGTGCTGTCACGCCGCAGACCAGGGCCATCATGCCGGTACACATCGCCGGGCTGCCGACCGACATGGACGCCGTAAGTGAAGTAGCCCGGGCATATAACCTGCCTGTGATCGAGGATGCTGCCCATGCCTTCCCGGCCTGGTACCGGGGCCGCATGGTGGGCAGCCTGAGCGATTTCACCTGCTTCAGCTTCTACGCCACCAAGACCATCACCACCGCGGAGGGTGGGATGGTGTGTACCGACAACGACGCCTGGGCCGAACGGTGCCGCATCATGGCCCTGCACGGCATCAGCCAGGACGCCTGGAAGCGGTACTCGGCCGAGGGCACATGGTATTACGAGGTCGTAGCTCCCGGCTTCAAGTACAACATGACCGACATCGCGGCCGCCATGGGGCAGGCGCAGCTTGCCAAGGCAGAGCGCATGCTCGAGCGCAGGCGCGAGATCGCCTGGCGGTATAACGCCGCGTTCTCCGAACTGCCCGAGCTGCAGTTACCGCCCGACAGCGGGGAAAGCAGGCACGCCTGGCACCTCTACCTGCTCAGGCTGAACCTGGACATGCTGCGCATCGACCGGGCCGAGTTTGTGCAGGCGCTCAAGAACCGCAACATCGGCGCCAGCGTTCACTTCATCCCGCTGCACCTGCACCCGTATTACCGCGATCTGTACGGGTATCACCCCGAAGATTATCCGGCCGCTTTCGCTGAGTACCTGAGGGTGCTCTCGCTGCCGGTGTACTCGAAGATGAGCGACCGCGACGTAGACGACGTGATCTCCGCCGTGCAGGAGGTCGTCCGGTCGTATTCTGCAGTGTCCTTGCCGCCCCTCGACACCGTGCTCTCACGGCGCAACGGCAGGCCTCCCCTGTAAAGCACGACAATAGCGGCCGGCGCGCGGCCGCGGCGAACCCGGAGAACCCTCAACGCCAGCCCGGTTTACCGGCCGTCTGACAGCGGCCGCAACGGGCGATCTGCGCGCATTTCTCAGAACCTCGCAACCTGACAACCCCGCAGCACGCTGCACTCTACGCTCTTCTCGCTCTCTCTATTCCATACCCTTGTTCATATTGGTCCGCAGACAGGCCGGTACCTGAGTCCAGAGTACCCGCCGGCCGGTGGGCCTTATGCGGCGTGGCGGTCGGCGGCACCCGGTGCCCCGGCCTCAGGCCACTTACTACTTTTACACGGTACGGTCGTGCCAGGAGGATGATGTGACATGGGGAAGCTTACTTCCTTATTATTTGGGTTGCGCAACCGGCACTTCCTCATACTCGACGTTCTTGTCTTTATGCTGACGCCCACTGCTGCCCTGTTGCTGCGAACTGATGGAGTGCTCGACGCGAGGGCCTACCTCACGTCACTGCTGCTCATTACCGGTCTGTTTACCGCGATCAAGCTCGCCGTCTACTACCTCGGAGGCGTGTACAGCCGCTACTGGCGCTACGCGAGCGTGGAGGAGCTTGGCCGCATAGCCGCCACGGGCCTGGTGGTGCTGGTTGCCCAGATGGGCCTGCTCATCTTCGCCCTCTACCCGGCGGGCCTGGTGGCCGAAGATTTCCCACGGTCAATCCCGATGATTGACGCACTGCTGGCGGTCAGCTTGTCCGGCGCGATCCGCTATAGCGTGCGGCTTGCCGACCGCACATCTACCAAGGGCCGCATCAACCACGACGCCGAGCGAGTTGTGATCGCGGGCGCGGACTGGGCGGGCGTGACCATCGTCAAGGAGATGCAGCGCAACCCTCAGCTTGGGATGGCGCCGGTGGCCTTTCTGGACGAGGACCCCTCCAAGAAGGGCCTCTGCATCGGCGGGGTGCCGGTGCTGGGCACGTTCGCCGAGCTGGCCGGAGTGCTGTCCGACGTGCAGGCTCACAGGGTGATCATCGGCATGCCGAGCGCTTCGGGCAAGACGATACGCAGGATAGTCGGCCTGTGCGAGCAGGCCGGGGCGCAGGTCAAGATCGTCCCCCGGATGTACGAGCTGCTGGACGGCACAGTGAGCGTGCGGCAGATCCGCGAGGTAAGGATGGAAGACCTGCTCAGGCGCGACCCCATCCGCACCGATACCACGGCGGTGGGCCAGATGATCACCGGCAAGCGAGTGCTCATCACCGGGGCGGGCGGCTCTATCGGCAGTGAGCTTTGCCGCCAGATATTGCGGCTGCGGCCCGCCTCACTCGTCATAGTGGGCCACGGCGAGAACTCGATCTTCGAGATCCACAACGAGTTGATCACAAACCTCCGCAAGTCCGCTTCCGGTGCCAACATCCTGTCTCAGGACGGGATGCCCCAGGCCGCGATCCACCCGGTCATCGCCGACACCCGGGCGCTCAGCCGCCTCTGGGCCATATTCTCCGAGTTCCGCCCCGAGGTCGTGTTCCACGCGGCCGCGCACAAACACGTGCCGATGATGGAGTTGAACCCCACCGAGGCGGTGACCAACAACGTCATCGGAACGAGGAACCTGCTGCACGTGGCGAGGGTCATGGGCGTGGAGCGCTTCGTAATGGTGTCCACCGACAAGGCGGTCAACCCCACGAGCATGATGGGCGCGAGCAAGCGAGTGGCCGAGCTACTGGTGCACCAGACGGCACGGCAGACAGGCAAGCCCTACGTGGCCGTGCGCTTCGGCAACGTCCTCGGCAGCAGGGGCAGCGTGCTGCGCACCTTCCAGCAGCAGATCGCGGAGGGCGGCCCCGTCACTGTCACCCACCCCGAGATGCAGCGCTACTTCATGACCATCCCCGAGGCGGTGCAGCTGCTTCTCCAGGCCGCCACGCTCGGTTCGGGCGGCGAAGTGTTCATGCTGGACATGGGCCAGCCGGTCAAGATCGTCGACCTGGCCCGCGACGTCATAAAGCTGTCGGGCCTGGAAGAGGGCCGCGATATCGAGATCGCCTTCACAGGCATGAGGCCCGGCGAGAAGCTGTTCGAAGAGCTGCTCACCACCTGCGAGAACTACAAGCCGACCCAGCACGAGAAGATCCGGGTGGCCGAGAGCTTCGACTCGAGCCTGCCCGGGCTGCTCGACCTGGGGGTAAAGCGCGTGGAGCAGGCCGCCGCCCGCAACGACGAAGAGGCGACCTACGCCCTGCTGCAGGCCCTCGTGCCCGAGTTCAACCCCGTCCGGCAAACGGTCATCGGCAACGGCCGCTCGGATAACGAACTGCCGCCCGTGACCATCCTCCCGGCCAGCCAGGAGTCCGCGCACGTCCACTAGACGGCGCTTGCGCGTCAGGTTCACCAATGCGTACGACATTCCGGCAATACAGTGCCGCCGGCCCTGGCGGCCCAACTCTGAAGAAAGCTCCCGCAAGCTTCACCCGGGCGTGCGAGCCGCGCGCGCCTCCCACGAAGGGCAACCCCCCGTTCTGACCGGTCACTAATCCGCAGCCGGCGCGCATCACCGAACATCGAAACTGCAGCGCACCAGCCTGGAAACAACTCGGCATCGTGGCGGCCGGTCGTCCCAGGATGAAAAAGGAGGTATTTCGTTATGTTGCGAGGGATCGTACGTTCGAGCCTACAGTTTCGATATCTTGTGTTGGTCATCGCCGTGGCGTTGGTGGCCCTGGGTGTTGGGCAACTGCGAAAGATGCCGGTGGACGTCCTCCCCGAGTTCTCGCCCCCGTTCGTCGAAATCCAGACAGAGGCCCTCGGGCTATCGGCCGCGGAAGTAGAACAGATGATTACCGTTCCGATGGAGCAGGACCTGCTCGCCGGGGTGGCGTGGCTCGACGTCATCCGCTCCAGGTCCGTTCCCGGGCTTTCGTCGGTGGTCGTCTACTTTGAGCCGGGCACCGACCTGTTCAAGGCGCGGCAGATGGTGTCCGAGCGGTTGTCGCAGGCGGCCGTCGGGCTGCCTCACGTTTCTAAGCCTCCGACCATGATCCAGCCGACCTCCTCGGCAAGCCGCTTCATGATCGTGGGGATGTCCTCGCAGGACCGCTCGCTGGTCGAGATGTCGGTGCTCGCCCGCTGGGTAATCGGCCCTCGCCTGCTGGGGGTGCCGGGCGTGTCCAACGTTGCCATCTGGGGCAACCGCGACCGGCAGCTTCAGGTGCTGGTGGATCCGAATAAGCTGCGGGCGAAGGAAGTATCGCTTGCGCAGATCATCGAGACGACCGGTAACGCGCTGTGGGTGTCCCCCCTCACCTACCTGGAGGCCTCGACCCCCGGCACCGGCGGCTTCATAGATACCCCCAACCAGCGCCTCGAGGTGTGGCACCAGTTGCCGATCTCCTCACCGGAAGACCTGGCGCAGGTCGCCGTCGAGGAGGCTGCAGGGCTTCGGTTGGGTGACGTTGCCACCGTAGTGGAGGACCACCAGCCGCTCATCGGCGATTCGGTCGTCAATGACCGGCCGGGCCTCATGCTCGTGGTGGAGAAGCTGCCCGGCATGAACACGGTTGACGTTACACGGGGCGTGGAGGACGCGCTCGGCTCGCTGGCCCTCGGCATGAAGGGTATCGAGTTTGACACCTCGCTGTACCGGCCGGCGAACTACATTGACGCGGCCGCCGGCAACCTGGCGCAGTCTCTGCTCTTCGCGGCCATACTGCTGGTGCTGGCGCTATTCGCCGTTCTGCGCAGCTGGCGCGTGATGCTGGTCAGCATCATCGTCATTCCTCTGTCGCTGATGGTGGCGCTGCTCGTGCTCAACCTGACCGGCTCCACGCTCAACGCCATGGTGCTGGCGGGGCTTGCGGTGGCCGTCGGCGTGGTGATCGACGACGCGGTGGTGGACCCCGACCACGTGGCCCGGCGGCTCAAGAAGCACCGCGAGTCGGGGAGCGACAAGTCGCCCGCCGAGGTGGTGCTCGACGGCGCGACCCGGGTACGCAGTATCATGGTCATCGCGGCCCTCATCACGTTGCTGGCCGCGGTGCCGGTCCTCTTCCTGGACGAGGTAACCGGCGCGATGCTGCGGCCGCTGGCCACCTCATATATGGTGGCGGTGCTGGCGTCCATGGCGGTCGCTCTGCTCGTCACCCCGGCGCTCAGCAGGCTGCTGCTGTCGAACGCGCCCGGGGAAGACGACCGGTCGCCCATAGTGCGCTGGCTGCAGCGCGGGTACGAGCGCGTACCGTCGCGGGTGGCGCAGTTCGCCAACGTGTCGTACCCCGCCATCGCCGTGGTGGTGGTGGCGGGCCTTGTGAGCGGGCCTCTCTTCTGGCAGACGACCACCCTACCCAGTCTGAAAGAGCCTTACCTCACCGTGCGGTGGGAAGCGGCCGCGGGCACGTCTCACCCGGAGATGAGCCGTATTCTTGCGCGGGCAGGCCAGGAGATCAGGGGTCTTCCCGGCGTGACCAACGTCGGCACCCACGTAGGCCGTGCAGTGTACGGCGACCAGGTGACCGGCGTAAGCACCGCGGAGCTGTGGGTAAGCATCGACCCGGCGGCCAATTACAACGCGACCGTGGCCGCCGTCGAGGAGACCGCGACCGGCTACGTGGGCTTCGGCCACGAAGTGCGCACCTACCTGCAGCAGACCCTCGACGAGCCGCTGTACGGCCCGGGCGACGTATCGGGTAACTCGCTTGCCGTGCGCGTCTTCGGCGAAGACCTCGGCGTGCTGCGCGGCGAGGCCGAGAAGGTCCGGCAGGCCATCTCGGGCATCGCGGGCGTGGTCGACCCCCGCGTGATGCTCCCCGTCGAGGAGCCGACCTTCGAGATACAGGTAGACCTGGGCGCGGCACAGACCCACGGCATCAAGCCGGGCGACGTGCGCCGGGCGGCAGCCACGCTGCTGTCGGGCCTGCAGGTCGGCGCGCTGTTCGAGGAGCAGAAGGTGTTCGACGTGGTCGTGTGGGGCGTGCCCGAGATACGCCGCAGCCTCACCGACGTGCGCGAACTGCTCATCGAGACCCCTGCCGGCGACTACGTGCAACTGGGAGACGTGGCCGACGTGCGCGTGACCTCGGCCCCCACCGTGATCCACCGCGAGGCCGTTTCGCCGTACCTCGACGTGGCGTTCGCCGCCGAGGGACGCTCGGCCGACGCTGTGGTGGCCGACGTGCAGAGCGCGGTGCGCGGCGTGCCGTTCGAGCTTGAGTACCACGCCCAGGTGGTGAGCGGCTTCGCCGAGCGGCAGGCGGTCGAACAGCGCGTGTGGATCGCCGCGATAGCCGCGCTGCTCGGGATCTTCCTGCTCCTGCAGGCTGCCTTCCGGAGCTGGCGGCTGGCCGTTGCAGCCCTGCTGACCCTACCGTTGGCGCTGGTGGGCGGTGTGGCGGCTGCGTTCCTCACCGGCGGCGGCGCCGTGTCGCTCGCTGCGCTTTTCGGCCTGCTCACCGTGCTGGGGATAGCCGCACGCAACCAGATCATGCTGGTCAATCACTTCCAACGCCTGGAGGAGAAGGAAGGCGTGCCCTTCGGCCTTGAGCTTATCCAGCGCGGCGTGCGCGAGCGGATCGCCCCCATCACGGCGACCACCCTCGCCACGGCGCTGGTGTTCCTGCCCTTCGCGATCTTCGGCAGCATCCCCGGCCAGGAGGTGCTGCACCCCATGTCTATCGTGGTGCTCGGGGGCCTGGTCACTTCGACCGTGCTCAACCTGCTGGTCGTGCCAATGCTGTACCTGCGATTCGGCACGAACCCCGAACCGGAGATGGAGTTCATGCCCGAGCCTGTCATGGCGAGCTAGATGGCGGGCACACATGTCCCGGCCGGGCGGCCTGCCCGCCGCTCCATGGGCCGCACGCGCCGGGACGCTTTGGGCGATAAGCGGGCCTCCGGTGGACCCGCACAAACAGGCGGAGGCCCGCCTTACGGGAGGTAGAGATATGTATCGGAATCGCCGCATTCTATGGTTGGTCGTCGCGTTGGCCGCCGTGCTGCTGCTGCCTGCTTGCACGCAGGTACAGCAGGCGGCCAAGGAAAGCCCGGCCAAGGTCGAACAGATAGAAGGGTCCGAGTTCAAGCGCGTTACCCTGACGGCCAAGGCGGCCGAACGGCTCGACGTACAAACCGCCGTCGTCCAGGAGGTGGGAGCGAACGGATCGCGCCGGCTCACCGTGCCCTACGCCGCGGTGCTGTACGGCTTGAACGGGGAGACCTGGCTATACACAAATCCTGAGTCGCTGGTGTACGTGCGCGAGCCTATCACCATCCTCAGCATCAGAGACGACACGGCAACCCTCGTCGAAGGCCCGGCCCCCGGCACCGCCGTCGTCACCGTCGGCGTGGCCGAGCTATTCGGGGCAGAGACGGGCGTGTCGAAGTGACGAGCGCCGCCACAGGTCACATGTCGCGGACCCTGCCCGCCCTGGCGCACCTCCCGCACAGGGTCCGGCGACATTCACGGCCGGCGGCACTCGTCTGGTCCAACTCGACCGCCTCAAGCCGGTCGAGGAGCGAGCCTGCTAAAGGCTCTACGCTCTGCTGAGAGGTGAACCCATGCGCTGGATAGTTCACGCAAGCCTGAGATTACGATTCCTGGTGATCTTTGCCGCCGCGGCCCTGGTGGTCCTCGGCATCACCAGGCTAACTAACGCATCGGTCGACGTCTTCCCCGAGTTTGCCCCGCCCAAGGTTGAGGTGCAGACCATCAGCCTGGGGCTGTCGGCCGAAGCGGTGGAAGAACTTGTCACCGTCCCCCTGGAGAACGCCCTGAACGGCGTGCCGGGGCTTGACGTCATGCGCTCGCGCTCGGTGCCCGACCTGTCTGACATCGTGCTCATCTTCAAGCCCGGCACCGACCTTATTCTGGCCCGCCAGATGGTCAACGAGCGCATCGCCGCCGTCACCCCCTCGCTGCCCACCTGGGCCGCCCCGCCCGTGCTCATCCAGCCCCTGTCGTCCACCAGCCGGGTCATGAAGATCGGGCTTTCTTCGGACACGGTCGACATCAAAGACATGTCGATGATCGCCTACTGGAAGATCCGGGCCCGCCTGCTCGACGTGCCGGGCGTGGCCAACGCCCCCATCTGGGGCGAGCGGGTCAAGATGCCGCAGGTGCAGGTCGACCTCGACAAGATCCGCGAGCATAACGTCTCGCTCGACGAGGTAATGGACATCACCGCGAGCGCGCTCGACGTGGGCCTGCTCCGGTACTCCGAGGGGTCGGTCATCGGCACCGGCGGATTCATAGACGGGCCTAACCAGCGTTTCGGCATCCGCTCCGTGCTGCCCGTGCTCTCGCCTGAGACGCTGGCCCAGGTGCCCGTGTACGACCGCCGCAAGGCCGACGGCTCCCCCCTCGTCCTGAGCGACCTGGGTGATGTGGTGTGGGATACGTGGCCGTTGTTCGGCGATGCGGTGATCAACGGCGGCCCTGGCCTGATGATGATCGTGGAGAAGCTGCCCTGGGCCAACACCCTCGACGTGACCCGCGGCGTCGAGGCAGCAATCGAGGAGATGCGCCCCGGCCTATCGGGCATCAACATCGACACAACAATCTTCCGGCCCGCCACGTTTGTCGAGCAGTCCATCGACAACCTGACCGAGTCGCTGCTCATCGGCGGCGTGCTGGTCGTGATAGTGCTGCTGTTCTTCCTGTTCGAGTGGCGCGTCGCCTTGATCAGCGCCACCATCATCCCGCTCTCCCTGCTCATCTCGCTGATGGTGCTCAACATGCGAGGCGTCACCATCAACGTGATGACCCTCGCGGGGTTGGCCATTGCCATCGGCGCGGTGGTGGACGACGCCATAGTGGACGTGGAGAACATCGTACGGCGGCTGCGGCAATTACGCAGCGAAGGGAGCGACCTCCCAACCTGGAAAATTGTGCTGGAGGCCTCGCTCGAAGTGCGCGGGGCCATCGTGTTCGCGTCGCTGATCGAGATCACGGCCCTGCTGCCGGTGTTCTTCCTGCAGGGGCTGTCGGGCGCGTTCTTCCAGCCGCTTGCCAGCGCCTTCATCGTCGCGGGTCTGGTCTCGCCTCTCGTCGCGCTCACCGTCACCCCCGCGATGGTGTACGTCCTCCTGTCCAACGCCCCCAACATCCACCGCCAGTCGCCCATCATCCCGTGGCTGCACCGCGTATACGATGGGCTGCTCAGGCCCATCATCAAGCGGCCCCGCCTGGGGTACGCCACGATCGCCGTGTTCGTGGTGAGCGGCGTGATCGCCTGGCCGACTCTCGGGCAGGAGTTGCTCCCGTCGTTCAAAGAGCGCGACTTCCTGATGCACTGGCTCACCAAGCCGGGCACGTCTCACCCCGAGATGTGGCGCATCACGGCCCAGGCCTGCCGCGAGCTGATGTCCATCCCGGGCGTTCGCAACTGCGGCTCCCACATCGGCCAGGCTCTGCTGGCCGACGAGCCTTACGGCATCTACTTCACCGAGAACTGGGTCAGCGTTGACCCCGCGGTGGACTACGACGCTACCCGAGACAAGATCCAGGAGACGGTAGACGGCTACCCCGGCCTCATCCGCGACGTGCAGACCTACCTCAAAGAGCGTATTCGCGAGGTGCTGACCGGGGCCAGCGATACCGTGGTCGTGCGGATCTACGGCCCCGACCTGAAGGTGCTGCGCGACAAGTCGGACGAGGTGCGCGCCGCTCTTGAAGGCATACAGGGCATCGCCGACCTCAAGAAAGAGCTGCACGTGGAAGTGCCGCAGATCAACGTCAGGGTCGACCTGGCCGCGGCCCAGCGCTACGGCGTGAAGCCGGGCGAGGTACGCCGGGCGGCTGCCTTCCTGATGCAGGGCGAGGAGGTCGGCGACATCTTCCAGGGCGGCAAGACCTACGACGTGAACGTGTGGAGCACGCCCAAGACCCGCAGCAACGTGGACAGCATCCGCGAGCTGCTCATCGACACGCCCTCCGGAGAGCACGTGCGCCTGGCCGACGTGGCCGAGGTGAGCATCGTGCCCGCCCCCAACGTGGTGGAGCGAGAGGGCCAGTCACGCAAGACCGACGTTTCGGCCAACGTGCGCGGGCGCGACCTCGGCTCGGTGGCCCGCGACGTGGAAGCGGTCATCAAGACAGTGGACTTCCCGCTTGGCTACCGCGCCGAGGTGCTGGGCGAGTACGCCGAGCGGCAGGCAGCCGAGCAAAACCTGGCAATCGCGGGGTTGGTGGCAGTGATGGCCATCTTCTTCCTGCTTTACACGACGTTCGGCAAGTTCCGCCTGGCGACGCTCGCTTTCTTCACCCTGCCCTGGGCGCTGGTCGGCGGCATCCTCGCGGTGCTGGGCACAGGCGCTGTGCTGTCGCTGGGCGCTCTGGTGGGTCTGCTCACGATCCTGGGCATCGCAACCCGCAACGGGGTGATGATGATCAGCCACTTCCAGCACCTGGAGGAGAAGGAAGGCGTGCCGTTCGGCCCCGAGCTGGTCCTGCGAGGGGCACGCGAGCGGATCGCGCCGATCATGATGACCGCGCTGACCACGGGGCTGGCCCTTGTGCCCCTGGTGATCGCGGGCAATATCCCCGGCCAGGAGATCGAGTATCCGATGGCCATCGTCATTCTGGGAGGCCTGGTCGCCTCGACCGTGCTCAACCTCTTCGTGATGCCCACGCTCTACCTGCGCTTTGGCAAGCCACGCCGCAGCACGGAAGTTGTGCCCGAACAGGCATGAGAAGAAGGGCGTTCGTGGGCCGGAGCGCAGGGCATGCGCCGAAACGCGACCCGGCGCCGCCCCGGCCCACGACGCGCATTAAAAGGAGGTCGCCATGCGACGCGCACACATTGGCTCTTTGCTCGCATCGTTAGTTCTGATGTTTTCGATCTCGGCCTGCAGCCAGTCGCCGCCGGCAAGCCAGCCCCAGGCCCAACCTCCCGCCGTGGCGGAGCCTGCCAAAAAGGTAGACGAGGCGGCAGGACTTGCCGGGCCAGCAGCGGCCGAACCCGCGGCAACAGCAACGGCGGCCGAGCCTGCTGAAGCTGCCGAAGAGCACAAGGCGACGACCACAGAAGGTGCGCCAGGTGAGAAGGACTTTGAGGAGATCGACCCCAACAACTTCGACCGTCCGACCACAATCGACAACAAATGGTTCCCCTTGATACCGGGCACGCAATACGTCTACGAAGGGTCGACGGAACAGGACGGCGAGTCCATTCCGCACCGCGTGATATTCACCGTGACCGACCTCACCAAGGAGATCAACGGCATCCGCACCCTGGTCGTGTACGACAGCGACTTCAGCGATGGTGTGGCGCAGGAACTGGAACTGACGTACTTCGCACAGGACAATGACGGGAATGTATGGCACCTTGGCCAATACTACGAGCTATACGACGCGGGAGAGTTCCTTGGCGGTCGGCTCTGGTACGTGGGGCTGCCCGCTGGCGCGAAAGCGGGCATCATGATGCAGGCCAACCCGCAGCTGGGCACGCCCAGTTACTCTGAAGGCTACTCGCCGCCTCCGTTCAGCTGGACCGACCGGGCGCGAGTGTTCCAGATGGGCCAGCGCACTACCGTCATCACCGGCAGCTATGAGGACGTACTCGTTGTCGAGGAATTCAGCCGAGAAGAGCCTGGCGCAAAGCAATTGAAGTACTACGCGCAGGGTGTCGGGGTCATTCGCGTCGGTTGGGCGGGTACCGACGATACTAAGGAGAGACTAGAGCTCGCCGAGCACAGGGTGCTCAGCCCTGAAGAGTTGGCGGAGGTAAGGCAGCAAGCTCTCACACTTGAGGAACACGCCTACATGTACTGCACTACCTCGCCGGCCGAACAGATGTCCCCCAACCAGTAGGGCGTGTAAGTGTGAGTGAAGTGTATTCTCCCTCTCGCGCTTGTCTCCGGGGCGCGGGCCCGGCACGGTTGTACCGCGACTCCATGGATCCGTTCCTCCGGCGGGCCATGGATGTCGCGGCGGCCGTGGCGGGGCTTGTCGTCCTCTCGCCGCTGCTGCTGGCTATAGCCCTCGCCATAAAGTTGCGAGACGGCGGGCCTGCCCTGTACCGCGCACGGCGCGTGGGCAAGGACGGCAAGCCGTTTCGCCTTTACAAGTTCCGCACGATGGTGGTTGACGCCGCCGCTCAAGGCCCCGGCATCACCCGTGCGGGCGACCCACGCGTCACCCCGATCGGGCGCCGCCTGCGGCGCACCAAGCTGGACGAGCTACCTCAGCTCATCAATGTCCTACTGGGCGATATGAGCCTCGTCGGCCCCCGCCCCGAGGACCCGCGCTACGTCGCGCTGTACACTCCGGAGCAGCGCGACGTGCTCCGCGCCCGCCCCGGCATCACCGGCCCCGCCTCCCTTGCCTACAGGCACGAGGAGGCTATGCTTTCCGACGACGAGTGGGAAGCGCGCTACAGGGCCGAAGTGATGCCGGCCAAGCTGGCGCTCGACCGCGAATACCTGGCCCGGCGCACCGTCCTGTCCGACCTACGCCTCATCCTGCGCACCGTGGCCGCCATACGAAAGTAATTGCGACGCGCCGGCTCCCGCCCGGCCCACCCAGCCGCGCATTACACAACGCAGCCGTCTTCGGGGTGTGTCCCCTCCTGTTGAGGCTGCCTCCCTGGCCTACCTACCGAACGATCATGCAAGCAAAACCGGGTGCGGCATTTCGTTCCGGGAAAGCGATGAATTGATGTCAGTCAGCCATAGACGTAGCAGCTTAGCAGGTGTCGTTGCCATCGTGGCTATAGTCGCCGCGCTCCTCGTCGTGCCCACCGGTACGACCACGCAGGCGCAGAACCGTCCTCCCTTCGTCAGGATGGCGCGAGTGATCGAGGCAAGGGCGACCGGCCTGACAAACCCGGTCGGCCTCGCCTTCTCGAACAAGGCCGGAGAGTTTATCGCGGTGGACGGCCCCGGGCGCGGGCCGGCCGTCTCTCCCGGCCTCGAGGTCGTCTACCTCAACTCGCTCGGCGACCGGGCCGGCACGGTGCGCCTCCCCACCGCGCCCTCAGACCCGATCAACTTCGCGTACGACAACCGCTATAATCGCCTACTTATATATGATGGCCCCGCCGCGCAGCTCCTGGAGGTGCGCGAAGGGCCTGACGGCAAGCTCGACCCCTCCACCCTGCGCTCGCACGACGCCGGGCACTTCGGCGTGAGCAATCCGCAGGGCATAGCCGTCGATGCGGCGAGCGGGCGCCTGTTCATACTGGACGGCGGCGTGCCTCGCATCGTGACGCTCACGCCCGGCTCAGACGGCAGTTTCGACAAGGCCGTGCCCGCCGAAGTGAGCCTGGCATCTGCCGGCCTTCCGGCCCTCCGCGGGCTGGCGTTCGACCCCGCCACGGGCAACCTGCACACCCTGAGCCGCGCACAGCAAGCGTTCATCGAGCTTGACCCCTCGGGCAAGCAGGTCGCCACGCGCGATCTGCCCGATTTCCCCCTGCGCAACCCCCACGGCATGGTATTCGCACCGAGCGGCGACCAGACCGACGATTCCGCGCGGCTGAGCCTGTACGTGGCCGAGAGCGGGGCGACCGGGGAGATCGTCGAGTTCTCCTTCGCCGTACCGGCTGCCGTGCCGATGGCCGATTTCACGTCCACCCTCGTCAGGACCACCGACCTCAGCGCGATCTCGCCCTCCAGCCCCGACCCCTCGGGCCTTGCCTACATGCCCGGCTCGAACCAGCTGCTGATGGACGACGGCGAGGTCGAGGAAGTAGTCAGCGGCATCAC
Organism: Chloroflexia bacterium; assembly: GCA_035710025.1. Classification (GTDB taxonomy): domain Bacteria; phylum Chloroflexota; class Chloroflexia; order QHBQ01; family JADMIH01; genus JADMIH01. Next base: position 2,634 of record DASTEB010000655.1, on the reverse strand, counting down.
CCACTTCGTCGGCACGAACGTGTGGGAGCTGACCCTGCTTGGGCAGCCTGTACGCACCACCAATATCTCCACCGTGCCCCCTACAGCCCTGCCGATATCAGACGAGCCGGTCGGCGTGGCCTGGGATCCCGGGGGCGGGGTGTGCTACTTCTCGGACGACGACGCGCGGCGGATATACAGGGTGCTGCCGGGGGCCGACGGGCAGTGCGGCACGGCGGGAGACAGTTGGACCAGCTTTGCCGTATCGGGCGCGGGCAATACCGATCCGGAGGGGATAACGTTCGACACCTGGAACAACAGGCTGTTCGTCGCCGACGGTACAAACTCGGAGATATACCAGTGGACCCCCACCGGCACTTTCGTGAGCCACTTCGACGTCGAGCAGTACGGCATCATCGACCCCGAGACGGTCGAGTTCAACCCCGACAGCGGCACCCTATTCGTACTCGCCAGGGGCGCAAGCCCTCTGATGATCGAGACGAGAACCGACGGCACGCTGGTTCGTACCATCTTCACGTCTATCCCCGGCTCAAGGGCCCTGGCAGGCATGGCCTACGCACCGGCCAGCGACGGGCAGCCGGTCAAGCATCTCTACGTGGTCGACCGGGGGGTGGACAACAACTCCGACCCGAATATTGTCGACGGAAAGCTCTTTGAGATAACGGCTCCCCCGCCTCTGACCCCGGGCAACCTGCCGCCGGTGGTCAACGCAGGCTCGGATCAAAGCATCAGCCTGCCCGACTCTGCCACGCTGCAAGGCGCCGCTTCGGACGACGGCAAGCCCGACCCGCCCTCCATTATCACCACCACCTGGATTCTGGATAGCGGGCCAGGCCCGGTCACCTTCGGCGACCCTTCGGACCCGAGCACCACGGCAACATTTATTCGCTCCGGCTCGTACGTTCTGTGCCTGAGCGCCACCGACGGCGAGCTGACAGCCGTCGACTGCCTCAATGTGGCGGTAGCACGCGCCGATGGTACGGCGGGCCTCGACTCGAGGGTTTCGGCAAGCTCAGACGACGCCGAGCAGTCTGCCTCGGGCAGCGTCTCGCTGTCAAGCTCTGACCTCGAGCTGGTGTTCGACAGCAGCAACCAGACGGTAGGCATGCGCTTCAACGGCATCACGATCCCGCAGGGCACGCAGATTCTCGGCGCCTACATACAGTTCCAGACGGACGAGGCGTCCACCGAAGTGACATCCCTCACCATCGCGGGGGAAGCAAGCGACAATGCATCGACATTTATAAGCAGCAGCGGCAACATTTCGTCCCGGCCGAGGACCGAGGCGACGGTCGCGTGGTCGCCGCCTCCCTGGACGGCATCGGGCGAAGCAGGCGCCGACCAGCAGACCCCGGACCTCGTGGATATCGTCCAGGAGATCGTGAGCCGGCCCGGTTGGGCGAGCGGCAACTCGCTGGTGATAGTGGTCACGGGCACGGGGCGCCGGACGGCCGAGGCATTTGACGGTGTGGCCGCGGCCGCGCCCCTGCTGCACGTTGAGTACAGCACGGTGGCGCCAACGGCCACCGCCACACCGTCCGCCACCTCTTCGCCCACGCACACCGCGACGGCGATACCCACCTCGACCAATACCGCGACTCCCACGGACACGCCCACCAGCGAGCCCACGGACACGGTCACACCGACGCCCACCGAGACTGCGACCCCCTCGCCGACCAGCACACCGACCGAGACCGCGACACCTTCACCGACTGAGACTGCTACCGCTACCGACACGCCAACGAGCACACCAACCGAGACGCCAAGCGCAACGCCGACCGAAACGCCAACAGCGACCTCGACTGAGACGCCGACGGCGACCTCGACGGCCACTCACACCCCGACCGAAACTCCTACAAGCACGCCGACCGAGACGGCTACGCCCACAAGCACGCCGACGAGTACAGCAACCGAGACCCCTACCGCTACGCCAACCGAGACGCCGACCAGTACCCCTACCAATACAAGCACACCGACTGAGACGCCTACGGCGACTGCTACCAGCACGCCCACCGAAACACCTACCAACACCCCGACGAGTACGCCAACGGCGACCTCGACCGCGACGTTTACTCCAACGGAAACGCCGACCAGCACGCCTACCGAGACGCCGACCGCGACGTCTAGCCCCACCCATACTCCCACAGAAACGCCGACCGCGACACCTAGCCCAACCTTCACGCCGACTGAGACCCCAACCGCGACACCCACGGACACGCCCACAAGCACGCCCACGGAGACGCCGACAGCGACTTCGACGGCCACTCACACCCCGACCGAGACGCCTAGCGCAACGCCGACGGACACGCCCACAAGCACGCCGACCGAGACCGCTACCCCAAGTCCGACGTTCACGCCTAGCGCAACGCCGACTGACACGCCGACTGAGACCCCCACCGCAACGGCAACAAACACGCCCACGGAGACGCCGACAAGCACCCCCACGGAAACGGCCACGCCCACCTACACTCCGACAGAAACACCGACGAGTACGCCGACCCAGACCCCCACCAGCACACCTACTGAAACTCCGACGCCCTCGCCGACCAATACTGCTACCCCTTCGCCCACGGAGACTGCTACCCCTACCAACACCGCTACGAACACGCCAACCGAGACCCCGACAGCGACGCC
>DASTEB010000654.1:0-6846 GCA_035710025.1 Chloroflexia bacterium | reverse complement strand
TCAACCGGTCTCCTTTACGTATGTGGAGCTCTCCCAGGCTGTAGAGGGCAAGGCCCCTGTGTGCGTCTTCGCTCGGCAAGGTCGACAGCGCAGATCGTAACAACCCGAGACCGCGTTGCGGCTCGCCAAGCTGCACGACAGCCATGTATCCTCGCAGGGTCGTGATAGCGGCTTGAAGGTCTGAGTTTGCGGCTGCACCTGCGAGTAGTCCGTGCTCCGCCGTCTGCAAATGCCTCTCCACAGACGCGGTATCGCCGGTAATGACGATCGCAGCGGCGTGATTGTAGCTAAGTCTCGGGTGCGCGGCGATGAGCGTGTCCGGGAGCACTGCAAACCATTCGCGTACGGTGGCAAAGTCCCCTTGCCCAAATCTCCTGGGCAGGGCGCGAGCCTCGACAATACGCGCCGCGTGGTCCTGGTCGCCTCCCGCAAGGGCGTACCTGAGGGCCTCCGTCACCAGTTCTTCGCCTTCGCACCAGTCAGCCGCGCACCGGTAAAGCGCCGGAAGAAGACCGGGGCGAGTCTGGCGCAGGCGCGCCCGCAACACATCAGCGAAGAGGTGGTGATACCGATACCAGCCACGCTCATCGTCCAGGGCAATGATGAAGAGGTTGGACCGCTCCAGCTTTTCCAGCATCGCCTGTGACGAGCCGTCTGTAGGCGAGCTTTCGCCCTCCGCACCGAGCACCTCATCGCATAACGGCGCGCACATTCGCTCAAGAATGGCGGTCCGCAACAGGAATGCCCGCACATCTTCAGGTTGCCGCTCAAGCACTTCTTCGGCCAGGTAGTCGATGATGAAGCGGCTGCTGCCGGTGAAACCGGCAATGAAGCCCGTGATATCGTCGCGGTCTTTCATTGCGAGGGCTGCGAGTTGGAGTCCCGCTACCCAGCCTTCAGTGCGCGCATCTAGCGCGGCCACGTCTTCCATGGAAAGTTGAAAGCCCAGTATTTCCTCGAGAAAGACGGCTGCCTCCTCCGGTGTGAAGCGAAGGTCGGCGGCCCGGAGCTCGGTGAGGGCTCCACGCGCACGTAACCGGGCCAGCGGCAGCGGAGGATCGGCCCGGCTGGTGATTACTAGATGCAGTCGCGGCGGCAAGTTCTCAAGCAGGAAGGTGAGCGCGCTGTATATAGGCTGGGCATCAATTAGATGGTAGTCGTCGAGGACCAGAAGGGTGTCCTCCGACACATCGGAGTTGACGGAGACCAGCGCATTTACCAGGCTTGCCAGTACGGTCTCGATCGCGGGAGGCTGAGGGGAGCGAAGAAGAGCGAGGGAGGTGTTACCTGCGCCCATGTACAGCATATTGAGCGCAGATATGGCGTAGGTCCAGAAGCGGACAGGTTCGTTATCAGCGGTATCGAGGGACACCCAGGCTGCTCGGGGAGCCGAAGGGCCGGGGCTAACTGACCCGGCATCGACCGGCTCGCGGCTGGGAAGATCAGAGCACCAGGTGCTGAGCAAGGTAGTCTTGCCCCATCCGGCTGGCGCTATAACCGTAGTGAGCTTGCCGTTCAGGCTGCTGTTGAGCCGCTTGATCAGGCGCGGGCGGGGTACCAACGTGGAGGCCGGCGCCGGTACGAAGAACTTGGTTGATAGTAAAGGGTCGGGGGGCCGGACGCTGTCCTCGAGTGCCGCAACCAGGGGGATATAAGGCGGAGCGGGTACAGAGGGGGTGTCGGGGGTGTCCACCACGACCTCACCACCCTCACTGATACCAGTGAGCGTGGCGTCGGGCACAGAGGGGATGTTACGTGCGATCTACGCCTCCCTTCAACCTCGTTTGGCGGGTCGAAAGGTATGAATGCAAGGCATAGGCTAAGTTGCCCCATCATACGACAGATTAAGCAACTATGCTAGAGTAACGCATTATCTTGTGTCACCCCTGCAACGCATCCGGCAGTGCGAACTCATGTGTTCATGTGCGGCGCGGCCACCGGGGGGCTCGCTGCTCGTGGTCGCCTGGAGAGTTGGTGGCGGAGCCGCGAGGTGGTACATTTTCCGTCACAACAGTCCATTGAATTATGTCTGTGGGGACGCTAGGAGTAGGATCCGACCGGTACTCTTTATGCCTTACACCCATCAGCACCGGCTGCTCTAGCATCATCTTGACAGGAATCAGGAGGCGCTGAGCTACTTGAAATTGAGTTGGTGTACGAGGGTGAGCCTGTGCCAAATTGGTCACAGGTTGGTCACGCGCCGATTACTGACAAACCCTGCTGAGTACCGCTAAATACCACTCGACACGCACGAAATGGGGGCAATTACCGGCAACGACCGATAGAAAACGGCACCTCCCACAATCCCACCTTCGGCACAATTGGAGATTCTGTTCTAAATCTACGCACGAAATGGGGGCCCCATAGGCTCCCATTCGCGTTATAATCACAGCTGAACAATGACATGCCTCCGCAAGTCTTCTGCTTGTCCAGGTCCCGCTTGCTTCCTGAATCAGTCGGTACCACGTTCAATCACGTGGCAACGCACCGCAAGACACGCATGAAAACGGCACCGATGTAGCACACGGCTTGTTTGCCCAATTTTACGACCTTATCCTGAGACTATCATGCCGGAACGTGGTGGTCCTACAACTCGATCGGGAGTTCTGTACCAGAACTCAATAGCTGCGATCTACCTGCGGCAGCATATCGCTATGGCGGCGTACCCTGATGCTGAGCGGGTGGCTGAAGTGCGAGTTAAAGCAACAGAGTACCTCGACAAAACAGTTGCTACATATGCGGCGCGGCTCCGACGGCGCCCGGTAGCTGCTCCGGCTGCTATTTTGCTTGGGTGGTTTGCGCTTCTCGCTCGGGTTGCGCGGCGGGCGATTTGGGCAAAGTGAAGTAGAAGGTCGAGCCTTCGCCTTCGGCGCTTTCGGCCCGGATACGGCCGCCGTGAAGCTCTACCAGTTGGCGGGCGATGGACAGGCCGAGGCCCGCGCCGCCCGTCGAGCGGGTGCGCGAGCTGTCGGAGCGGTAGAAGCGCTCGTAGATGTTGGGCAGGTGCTCGGGCGGTATGCCGGGGCCGGTGTCGCGCACGCTTACCTCTAGTTCGCCGCCTGTGTCTCGAGCGGCGACCGTGATGCTGCCCCCCTCGGGTGTGTGTCGTATCGCGTTGTCCAGCAGGTTGCGCAGCACCTGGCCCACGCGCTCGCGGTCGGCGTCCGCTGGCGGCAGGTCGGGCTCGACCTCCGTGGTTATGCTAACGTCTTTGCTCGTGGCCGCGGGGCGCGACGCTACTGCCGCCTGCTCGATCACGTCGCCCAGATCGACCTCCTGGCGCACCAGCTTCAACTGCCCGGCGTCGGCAAGTTCTAGCTGCTGCAGGTCGTCCACCAGCCGGGTGAGGAGCAGCGCCTCCTCGTGCAGCGAGGCGATCAGGGCCGCGTCGGGCCGGGTCACGCCGTCGCGCATGGCTTCGAGGTAGCCGCGGATGTTGGACAGGGGCGTGCGCAATTCGTGGGCGATGTCGCTCACCATGCCGCGGCGCAGCTGCTCCAGGCGCTCAAGCCCACCCGCCATCGCGTTGAATGCGCGGGCGAGCTCACCGATCTCGTCGCGAGACGACACGGCCACGCGCTGGCTCAGGTCGCCGCGCTCCATGCGGCCCGCGGCCGAGGTCAGCGCCTCGATCGGGCCGAGCATGCGCCGCGACAGCAGCCAGGTGAACAACAGCGCGGCCAGCCCGACCGCCGCCACCGCCAACAGCAGCTGCTGGTTGACCGAGCTGAGGAAGCCGACCTCGCCCGACCGGGAGCCCGGCAGCCGGGCCACGATCAGGTCGCCCGCCGGCTCGCCCCCCGTCGAGGCCTCGGCCGCGGGCAGCAAGGCCAGCGGCAGCATGGCGCGGGTCCACGTCAGGCGATTGGCTGCCGAGAAGACCTGCAACGGCGCGTCGGCCGAAAACGACATCCCTCCTTCGGCAAGGGAAATGCCCACCATCGAGGTGACGGGCATGGTCGGCACGACGTCAACGAACCCGCCCACTACGACAGGCCCGGTCATGGGCGCGGCCTCCACGAGGGGTGCATCGATACCGGGCACGTAGTCAACGCTGTCGGTGATGGGCATCATGGCCGTGCCGCCCGCCCCGGCTCCCACAGGTCCATCCCTCCGCACGACCATCGCCCCGGGGGGCGGCGCGACGTCCAGTGTCTCGCCCACAAGCTCCTTGCCCGAGTCGGCGATCACCTTGCCTTCGGGGTTGGCCACCACGATTCGCTCGCCTGCCGCGTCGGACAGTTTTTCGGCAAGCTCCTGCAGCTGTTCGGGACTCTGCCCCTGCTTGTACGAGTCGAGCAGCTCGGCCATCACGGTGCGCGTGCGCTCGAAGTCACGCTCGACGTACCGGGTGAACGCGCTGGTGGTCGAGCGGCTGGTGACGATGCCGACGGTGCCCACCGAGACGAGCACCACGATGCTCATCGCCAGCAGCAGCCGGTACCTTAGACTATGTAGCATTTGCCTGGTCCTCGTTGAACTTGTAGCCGCGGCCGTACACGGTCAATACGTAGCGGGGGTTGGAGGGGTCGCGCTCGATCTTCTTTCGCAGGTGCATGACGTGCACGTCGAGGGTGCGCTCGAAGCCCTCGTAGTTGTAGCCGAACACGCGCTCCAGCAACTCGAGCCGTGAGAATGCGCGGCCCGGCTCGCGGGCGAGGGTGGCGAGCAGGTTGAACTCGCGGGGCGTGAGGTGGACGATCTCGCCGCGCAGGCGCACCTCGTGGCGCACGAAGTCCACCAGCAGGTCGCCGTGCTCGAGCGCTCTCGGCTCGCGGTCGTCGTCGCCCACCCGGCGCAGCACCGCCCGCACGCGCGCCACAAGCTCGCGAGGGCTGAAGGGCTTGGTGATGTAATCGTCGGCCCCGGTGTCCAGCCCGGCGAGGCGGTCTTCCTCGGTGGTGCGGGCGGTGAGCATGATGACGGGCACCCTCGACTCGGCCCGCAGGATGCGGCACACGTCGAGCCCGTCCACGGCGGGCAGCATGAGGTCGAGCACGATCAGGTCGGGGCCGCGGCGGCTCATCTCAAGGGCCTGGTGCCCATCGTAGGCCACCTGCACGCGGTAGCCGTCCTTCTCCAGGTACAGCTTGATCAGGTCCACGGTCTTGCGGTCGTCGTCCACGACCAGTATCTTTCGGTTCATCGCTGGTCTTTCATTATAAGGGTCATGATAAGGGCCATGCTGGCGTTGCCGGTAAGACGGACGCGGTGGGGGCGACCGGGCACCGCACGCCCCCACCGCGTAGGCTTACCGCTGGATCACCATCATCTCCATGACCGATATCTCGGTGGCCTCGAACACGCCGCCCCTCATCTCGCCCTGAGCCGCGACTTGTGTGCCCGTCTCGATCTCGGACAGGGGCACCTCCACCTGCTTGCGGAACCGGGTGTCGGACGTGACCTCGACCGTGGCGGTCGTGCCGTCCTCGGCCTCCACGGTGATGGTGTTGCCGTCTACCTTCGTGACCGTGCCTGTGACCGACTCAAGCATCTCGCCCCGCACCACCGGCGTTCTGCCGCCGGTGACGGCGCCGCCTGACGAATTGGTGCCTGGCCCCTGACCATTCGACGGGCGCCGTATCTGCACGGGCCCCGCCCCCATTGTCCCACCGCCCTCGCCGCCAACGTTCACAACGTCGGCGGTGAGTGTGTCGCCGTCTTTCTTGCCGGCCGCCATGACCTTATCGCCCACTTTCACGTCCGACAACGTCGCACTGGCCTGCTTGTGGACCACGCCGCCTTCGGCCAACCGGACAACGGTCGTTTCCCCGGTCGCCGGATTCTTGATGGTCAGCTCGCTGCCCTCGACCTTCTCAACCTCACCGAAAGTGCCCGGGAAGTCCTTGCCGTCCACCATGTCAGCGGCGAAGCCCGGCGTGGGCGTGCCGGCCCGTTCTTTCAGGAAAGCCTCACGCGCAGCCTCGTCCTCGGCCGACCCTGCGGCCTGCTGCCCGCACCCGGCGAGCAACAGGGCCAGGGCGACCAGTACCAGAGAAATCAGTCTCGACATTTCAATCTCCTTCTGTACGTTGTGGGTGCCGGCCGCTAGGGGGCGGCGGAATTTACTCGTAGCGAAGCGCCTCGATGGGGTCGAGCTTTGCGGCGCGGCGGGCAGGCTCTATCCCGAAGAACAGGCCCACCGCCATGGCGAACCCCACCGCGAGCAGCACCGAGTCGAGGCTCACCAGGGCGCGTGTCTGGCCGGACTCGTTTGCTACCACCGCGATCAGCACGCCGACCGCGAGGCCGATCAGCCCTCCGGTGGTGCTGAGCAGCAGCGCCTCGATGAGAAATTGCATGAGGATGTCGCCCTCGCGCGCCCCGACCGCTTTGCGCAGGCCGATCTCGCGGGTGCGCTCGCGCACCGACACCAGCATGATGTTCATGATGCCGATGCCGCCCACCACCAGCGAGATGGCGGCGATGGCGCCCAGGTAGAGGGTCATGGTGCGGCTCGTCTCGGTGAGCGTCTCGATCAGGTCTTCCTGGTTGTCCACCCCGAAGTCGTCGGCCCCACCGTACGCGGGCAGATCGTGCCGCTCGCGCAGCGTGGCCTCGATCTGCGCCTGGGCGCTTGCGATGCTCTCCTTATCGCGGGCCTGCACCACAATGCTCGACACCGAGGCCTTGCCTCCGCGCCCCGCCACGCGCCCGCCGAACAGCTTGCGCTGGGCGTTCTCGAGCGGCACGAGCACGGCGTCGTCGTCGAAGCCGAACACGCTCGCGCCCTTGGAGGCGAGCACGCCGGTCACTCGGTACGTCTGCCCCCTGATGCGGATGTTCTGGCCCGTGGGGTCGGCCCCCTCGCCGAACAGCCGCTCTGCCGCCCGCGAGCCCAGCACG
>DASTEB010000653.1:0-4272 GCA_035710025.1 Chloroflexia bacterium | reverse complement strand
CCGTGTTCGCGCCGCTGCCCAGGCTTGGCCTGGTGGTGGTTGACGAGGAGCACGAGTGGGCCTACAAGCAGTCGGACCACGCCCCGCGCTACCACGCCCGCGACGCCGCGCTCAAGCGGGCCGAATTGACCGGCTCGGCCGCCATCCTGGGCAGCGCCACGCCCGACCTCGCTACCTTCCACGCCGCGTACCGGGGCGACTTCAAGCTGCTGTCGCTGCCGTACAGAGTGGGCAGGCGCAGGGGCAAGGACCGGGCCGAGTTGCTGGTCGAATTGCCGATGCCGCCGGTGCAGGTGGTGGACATGCGCGCCGAGCTGAAGGCGGGCAACACCTCGATGTTCAGCCGCGCCCTGCACACCGCGCTCGACGCCACCCTTTCGCGGGGCGAGCAGGCGATCCTGTACCTCAACAGGCGCGGCTCGAACAGCTTCATGCTGTGCCGCGAGTGCGGTTTCGTGCCTATGTGCAAGCGCTGCGACGTGCCGCTGGTGTTCCACTCGGCCATCCACGGCCTGCTGTGCCACAGGTGCAACGCCTACTCGCTCACCCCGTCGGAGTGCCCGGCGTGCGGCTCGGCCGGCATCAAGGGCTTCGGCACCGGCACCCAGCGCGTGGTGGACGAGGTGGCGGCCCACTTCCCCCGCGCCCGCGTGCTGCGCTGGGACCGCGACACGGCGTCGCGGCGGGGCGGGCACGAAAACCTGATGGAGATGTTCACGCGGGGCGATGCCGACGTGCTGGTGGGCACGCAGATGATCGCCAAGGGGCTCGACATCCCCCGCGTCACTCTGGTAGGGGTGATAAGCGCCGACACGGGGCTGTTCATGCCCGACTTCCGCGCGCCCGAGCGCACGCTGCAGCTGCTGGTGCAGGTGGCGGGAAGGGCCGGGCGGCGGCCCGAAAGCTCGCACAGCCGCGTGGTCGTCCAGACCTACAACCCGGAGCACTACGCCATCCAGGCGGCGGCCGCGCACGACTACCTCGGCTTCTACCGGGGAGAGATCCGCTTCCGCGCCGAGCACGGCTACCCCCCTTATGGGCGGCTGGCCCGCCTCGTGTACACTTCGCCCAGCGACGAGCGCGCCGAGCAGGCGGCCAACGTGCTCGCCCGGCACCTGCAGCACAAGGCCGAGGCGAGGGGCGGGGGCGTGGACGTACTGGGGCCTGCTCCTTGCTTTGTACACAAGGTGCGCGGCCGCTACCGCTGGCAGGTGTTGCTGCGCAGTGACGACCTGTCGCCCGTGCTCGACGGGCTGAACCCGGGCGCGGGGTGGGCGCTGGACGTCGATCCGATGAGCGTGCTTTAGGGGCACGCTCCTTTCGCGAGGACTAGATGCTGTTGGAAATTGTGTCGCCGGCGCTCGGGGTGCTGCTCATCCTGCTGGTCGCATACGACATGTTCATGACGGTGCTGCACCCGCACACCGAAAGCCCGGTCAGTACGCTGATCGAGCGGTTCCTGTGGGCGGTGATCAGCCTGGCGGCGCGTCCGTTGAAGCCGGTACTGCGCCACCAGGCGCTGGGGCTTGCCATGCCCGTAATGATCGCGGCGATGGGCCTTACCTGGATGGCGGGCCTGGTACTTGGCTTCGCGGCCATCTTCTTCCCCTGGATCCACGATCCCGAAGCCATTTCGCGCGCCAACCTAAACGACACACCGGCCTGGCTCGACGCTATCTATTACAGCGGGGTCAACCTCTCAACGCTGGGCTACGGCGACTTCCAGCCGCTGCACCCGGTGCTCAAGCTGGTAGCCATGACGGCCGGGTTCAGCGGCATCGCAGTGTTATCCATGACCATCGCCTACGTGCTCGAGGTCTACCCTGTGCTGCAGCGCAAGCGGTCACTGGCGGTGCTGCTCAACGAGGAGACGGCGGGGCGGCTCGACGGCATACCGATGCTCACACGCTACCTGCGCAGCGACAACTTCGCCGAGCTTGCGAGCCTGCTGCGCACCGTCAACCTCGACATGCTGTCCATGGCCGAGGCGCACCGCCGCCTGCCCGTGCTGCACTTCACACACCCGCCCGAGCCTGAGCTATCTTTCCACCGAGTGCTGTTGGTCGTGCGTGAGCTTATCGCGTCGATACGCTACGGCATGGCGGGGGGCGAGGGGCTGGCGTGGGGTCAGGACCCGCGCCTGCAGGACCTAGAGGACAGCCTGTTCTACACGCTGTATACGCTCGGCTCGTCGCGCCAGTTGCCGCTTGCGCATAACGGTAAGGAGGCAATGGACGTTGCAGATGTGAGGGAGCAATTCGGCGCGCTGGTGACGCGGCTGCGCGAGCACGGCCTGCCGACACCGAGCCGCACCGAGCGCCTGGCGGACGGCACCCCGCAGTGGGAGAGCGCCTTCAAGGGCTACGCCGGGCTGATGCTGGCGAGCGACCTCGCGATGGAGAGCTACATCCGCAACAGCGGCTACTCGCCCGCAGAGCTTGCCGCAGATGCGCCGCGACCGCAACGGCTCGTTATCGAGCTTGAGAGCGAGGCCGCGGTACGCGGGAAAGAATAGCGGCCCGGGTTGACACCGCGGGCAGGGGATAGGAACATGCCTGTCAAGGCGATTCTGTTCGACGCCGAGGGGCGCGACAAAGAGGTAAAACTGCGCGCGGGTATCGTCAAGGACCTGGGCGAGAACCAGCTCCTGTGGGTGGACATGCGCAATGCCTCCGAGGACGAGATAAAGGAGGTGGGCAAGACGTTCGGCCTGGATGAGGAGTGCGTGCGCGATCTGGCCGAGGTACATCACCGGCCCGAGCTTCGCAATTACGGCGAGTATTTCCACCTGCAGGTCATAGGCGTGGCCCGCACGAAAGACAAAGACGAGCCCGTACACCTCGACATGGTGGCAGGCGAAAACTTCGTGGTGACTGTGCAGCAGGAAGACCTCAAGCTGCTGGACGACTTCAACGAGCAGGTGCGCGGCGACACCAAGATCGGCAGGCTGGGGTCGGCCGACTTCGTGGCCGCGCTGCTCGACCTTCACCTCGACAGCTACTACCACTCCCTGAACGTCATGGAGGACCAGATCGACCGCTTCGACGACGCGGCTCTGCAGGGCGAGTTGAGCAGCAAGACGGAGATATCGTCGCTGGTGGGCATGAGGCGCTGGGTGCGCCACCTGCGCAGGCTGCTGATTCCCCACCGCGACGTATACGGCAGGCTGGCCCGGCCCGACTTCGCCCAGTTCTTCAACGACGGCACCGCGGGCTACATCGACACGTTGAACAACCGGTTGGACAAAGCCATCGAAGCCGTGGAGAACGCCCGCGATATGGTGTTCGGCTCATTCGACATCCTGATGGCCCAGAGCGCCGAGAACACCAACAACATCGTGAAGGTGCTCACCGTGATCACGCTTGCCGCGGCCCTTGTGGGCGTGGTGGCCGGTACGCTCGGCATGAACTTCGCAGCGGGCATATTCGACACAGGCGACATCGGTTTCTTTGTCACGCTGGGCACCATGGTTATAATTATCGTAGCCGTCATTGTCATCGCCCGCGTGCGAGACTGGATATAGCGAGGCGGCGCCGGGCCGGATTCCGGGGCCATGACTCCCTCGCGAGATATGGGACGCTATGGTCACCTGGCCCTATAGAGGAAGCAGAGAATGACACAGTTGGAGATGAGGTACGAGCCAGACCCGGTGCTGCGCGAGAAAGCCAAGCGCATCAAGGTATTCGACGCGAAGTTGCGCAAGCTGGCCGAAGACATGATCGAGACGATGCACGCGAACAACGGCGTGGGCCTGGCGGCCCCGCAGGTTGGCCTGTCGATCAGGCTGCTGGTGGCCGAGCACACGCCCGACCCCGAGGACAAGGAGGAGCACGGCTTCCGGGTGGCCCTGTGCAACCCCGAGATCGTCAAGGCGAGCGACGAGATGGAGACCGGCCCCGAGGGCTGCCTGAGCATCCCCGGCTGGGTGGGCGACGTGCCCCGGCATATTAGCGTCACGGTCAAGGGGCAGACGCCCGAGGGAAAGGAAGTGCGCATAAAGGCGGACCACTACTACGCCCGCGTGCTGCAGCACGAGATCGACCACCTCAACGGCGTCCTGTTCACCGACCGCGTAACCGACCTGAGCACCCTCCGCCGCATAGACCCCCAGGCCGACGAAGAAGAGGTGCAGCTACTCGAGGTGTAGGTTTTGATTTCACACAAAGGCGCAAAGTTCGCAAAGGTTCTTAGGGTTTCAGCCACGAAGAACACGAAGGTCCACGAAGATCACGAAGTTAATTTATGAGAGGGGCACCTGCATTTGCAAAGGTG
>DASTEB010000652.1:0-5808 GCA_035710025.1 Chloroflexia bacterium | reverse complement strand
AGAGTGGGAGGACTACACCGGCGCGATTATCTGGGCGCAGAAGCTGCTGGCGCAGGACAGCTGCAACGAGGACGCCTACCGCCTGCTTATCGCCAGCCACATCGGCCTGGGGCAGCACAACCGCGCGGCGCACTGGTACGGGCTGTGCGCCCGCACGCTGGGCACCGAGCTTGGGATACAACCCTCGACCAGGACAAGGGCACTGCTGGAGAAGATCGCATAGGAAGAGGCCATACATTCGGAAGGAGCATACAGAGGCGCAAAGGCCCCCATCAAAGAGAGCGGAAGCCCATCCGCTCTTTTTGATTCCCCTCCGTCAGGCTGCCCGGTTTCGCGTAAAATAGGCGCATGGACCCGACAACCATGCCCGATGCCCTCGATTACCGGAACGGCCTGCTGCACATCGACGGCGTGCCCGCCACCACGCTGGCTGCCCGGTTCGGCACTCCCCTGTACGCCTACAGCGCCCGCGTGCTGCGCAATCGATACCTCGCGCTGGAGAATGCCATGCGCGGAGTGGCTCCGCGCGTGCTGCTGTGTTACGCGCTGAAGGCGAACAACAACCCGGCGCTTGGCGGACTGCTGGCGAGCATGGGCGCCGGGGCCGACGTGGTATCGGGCGGTGAGCTTTACCTTGCCTTGCGCATGGGCTTCGCGCCGGAGAGGATCGTTTTCGCCGGGGTAGGGAAGACCGCCCGCGAGATGGCCGAGGGGTTGGAGGCGGGAATACGCGCGTTCCACGTCGAGTCCGCGGCGGAGTTGTCCGCGCTGGAGCGTGTGGCGGCATCCATGGGCAAGGCCGCGCCGGTGGCGGTGCGCGTGAACCCGGACGTGGACGCGGGCACGCACCCGCACATCACCACGGGCACGCGGGCGAACAAGTTCGGCGTCGAGCCGGAGCTTGCCCTGGCGCTGGTGAGGCAGGCGGCAGCATCGCAACACCTGGAGCCTGTTGGTCTGCACGCGCACGTAGGGTCCCAATTGCTGCGGGTCGCGCCCATCGTCGAGGCGGCGCGGCGGCTGCTCGACCTGTGGGAAGGGTTGGCGGCCGAGGGCATCGCGCTGCGCGAGCTTGATATCGGCGGAGGGCTTGGGATCCGCTACCGTCCGGAGGACGACCCCGAAGGGCCGGAGCAACTCGCGGCGTCGCTGCGGCCGCTGCTGGCCGGGCGCGACCTCGACCTGGTGATGGAGCCGGGGCGCTACATCGCGGGGCCGGCGGGCGTGCTGCTGACCACCGTGACGTACGTCAAGACGCTGCCGGGCGAGCACGTGCTGGCGGTGGTGGACGCCGGGATGAACGACCTGCTGCGCCCCGCGCTGTACGACGCGTACCACCCGGTCTACCCGGTTCGCGAGGCGCACGCGGGCGAAGGGCCGGTGCTCGACGTGGTCGGGCCGGTGTGCGAGTCGGCCGACGTGCCGGCGCGGGGGCGCAGGCTGGGGTTGGTGGTTGAGGGCGACGTGCTGGCGATAGGGCAGGCGGGGGCGTACGGCTTCTCGATGGCTTCGCAGTACAACGCGAGGCCGCGCCCGGCCGAGGTGCTGGTGGACGGCGGGGAGGTCCGGCTGATCAGGGAGCGAGAAACGTACGCCGACCTGTGGGCGGGAGCGCCCAAATAAGGAGCAGAATTCGTCATGTCCGACAGCCCCGGGATCAAGCCCATCGTCACGACCGATACGGTCCTGCCCCTCCTGCAGGAGCACTTCGGCAGCGCCGTTCAAGACCTGGCCGCTATCCAGGGAGGCGACGTCGCCCAGGCTTTCTCGTTCAGGATCGCTTCGGAGGAGGCTGCCCGAGATTACATCGTCCGGTTCAACGCGCCTATGGTAATCAGCTTCGATAAGGAGGCGTACGCTTACGAGCACTTCGCTTCCCCTGCGATCCCGATACCGCGCGTGGTACACATTGGCCGCCTGGGCGAGCTGGACTACGCCATCACGGAGAAGGCGCCGGGGCGGAACCTCCTGCAGATCCCCAGGGTTGAGTACGTTGCGCTAGTCCCGCAACTTATCGAGGTGCTGGACGCTATTCACCGCGTGCCGGTGGGGGACAAGCCGGGGTACGGGGTGTTCGACGGGAGCGGTGTTGGCCGCTCGCCCGGCTGGCGGGCGCACCTCGAGGCGGTTAGGGAGGAGCCGGAGGGAGATTTCTTCGAGGGCTGGCACGCTCTCTTTGAGACGTCGTTTCTGGAGCGAGACCTGTTCGACCGCATCTACAGCCGGATGCAGCAACTGGCAGAGCACTGTCCCGAGGAGCGTTACCTTGTGCATGGGGACTACGGGTACGGCAACGTGCTGGCCGAAGACGGCCGGGTTACCGCCGTGCTCGACTGGCTGGGCGCAAGGTACGGGGACTTCCTGTACGACGTCGCCTGGCTGGATTTCTGGTCGCCGGTGGATGGGTGGCGGGAACGGTACGAGCAGCACTACCGCAGCGAGGGGAGGGAAGTGTCGTCTTACCGCGAGCGGGTGCTGTGCTACCAGTGCTACATGGCGATGGAGGCGCTGAAGTTCTATGCCAAAATTGGCGCCAAGCCTAGCTACGATTTCGCGGCGGGGCGGATCCAGTCACTGCTGAAAGAGCGCTAGTCGCGACAGGGCGCTACTTGCCCCAGGCGGGCCACTTCGCATCGGCCACCAGCGGCTTGAGCGTGTGCTCGCCCGACAGGCTTATCGTCGCGATGGCGAGGCCGTTGGGCGCCCACTTCGGGCCGAGCGGGTCGGCCGTGAGGGTACCCGTTTCCACGACGAGGCTGTCGCCGTTGGGCGACCAGGCGGGGTTGTTTGTGTTTGGCCGCAAGGCGTTGAGGTCGCGGCCGCCGCGCGTGCGCACCGCCACCGACGGCTCGCCGCTCGTGGTGCGGGTGCGGTACACCAGCAAGTCGCTGTCGGCGCCCACCGAGGCGGGCGACCAGCGCGGACCTGGCCCCTGCGCGAACTGGCCCAGGCCGGTGCCGACCAGCAGCTTCTCGTTGCGGAAGGGGGTCGCCTCGGCTTCGAGCACGCCGTAGATCAGCACGGCGCCGTTGAGCGACTCGGTGTAGAGGAGCGTGCGGCTGTCGGGCGACCAGTCAGGCTCGCCGCCCGCGATGTCGCCCACCTGGCCGTTAGGCCCGAGGGGCCAGCGCAGCAGCACGAGCGAGTTGTCAACCGCGCCCACAACCACCCAGTGGCCGTCGCGCGACCACTGCACGGTGCGCTCGTAGGTCGGCCCGCGGTCACCCACGCTGTAGTTGAGGGCAGTCACCAGGATCGGCTCGCCGCCCTCGGCGGGCACAGCCCACGCCTTTTCGACGCCCATGGCCGTCGTGTCGTAGGTCAGGAAGCCGACCAGCGTGCCGTCGGCCGACCAACCCAATCGCTGCCGCTCGGTGAGGTCGCCGGTGTATACCGAGCGTGGCTCGCCGCCTACCGAGGGCATGACGTACAGGTCGCGCCCGCCCACCCATGCGACCAATTTGCCGTCGGGCGAGGGCGAAGGCGTGCCTGTGATCTCGACTCCGGGGGCAAGCCCGCGCTCGCCGGAGCCGTCGGGGTTGACTGCCCACAGGCGGTCGCCGCGCACGAAGTAGATTGTGCCCGCAGGTCCGGCAAGGGGGGTGTAGCCGCGGTCGGGCGTGGCGCGGACGGGCGTCAGTCCCAGGGCCGACAGGTCGTTCTCGGGGTTCTGCGAGCCGGGTGTGGGGGTCGGAAGCTCGGGCGGGGGCTGGGGCACGCCGCACCCCGAGAGCGCGCCCGCGAAAAGCGCGAGCGTCAGAATGAGCGCGAAAAGACGACGCATACGTCAAGTATAGCACAGCGCCCGCCGGGCGGACCTTGACGGCAGCTTAATATCGCGTTGACGTTACGCTCTAGATCGCCTGCCCGGCCGCCAGCTTTTCAAGCAGCGACACCACGTATTCCGGCCCGGGGAGCGCTTCGATATCCTTGCGAAGCCGGGCGGCGGCCATGCGGTAGCGCGGGTCTTCCAGCACAATGTGGGTGGCCCGGCGGACGGCCCACGGCGTGCGGTCGTCTTCCTCGATGACCTGGGCCACTCCCACTTCGGCGCAGCGGCGGGCGTTGTAGGGCTGGTCGGCGGCTATGGGGATGAGCACCAGCGGCAGGCCGAGGCTGAGCGCGTCCATGATTGTGCCGGAGCCACCGTGGCAGATGACGGCGTGGCAGCGGGGCATGATCAGGCTGTTGGGGATGTAGCGCTCGATGTGGACGTTGGGCGGCTGGGGGCCGAACTCGGCGGGGTCGCGGTCGCGGCCGATGGTGACCACCAGGTCGAGAGGCTGGTCGCGCAGCCCGGCCAGTATCGCCTCGAACACGGCTGTCTCCTGGTTCTCGAACGTGCCGAGCGTGGCGTACACGGCGGGCCGCCCGCCAAGCCCCGCGACCCAATCGGGCAGGCTCTCGCCGCCCGAGCGGCTGAACCCTTCGTAGCGGAAGGCGCGGGCGGTGCCCGGCAGAGGCACGTCGTGGTTCCACAGGGCAAGGGGCCTGGGCCAGAGCAGCAGGTGGCGGTAGAGTATGTCGGCGGGTTCGCGGGGCCAGATGCCCGCAAGATCGCATAGATGCCTGACCGCAGCGTCCACGGAGCGCAAGTAGGAGGGCCATGTGGTCGTTATCTGGACGACGGCATGCGGGATACCGGCGCTTTCTGCCGCGACGCAGCCCGCGATCTCGGTGTTCTCCCGCACGACCACGTCGGGGCGCCAGTCGCGCACGATGGCGAGCAGGTCGGGCAGGCTGCGCTCGCCCACTTCGCGCCCGAACACCTCACCCACTGTGAAGTCGGTGTCCTGCGCCGGGGTCATGCCCTTTCGGCGCTGCTCGCGTGCCTGCCATTCCTCGGGCGTGTCGCGCCGCCCGGCGGGGAAGCCGCGGAACCCGGCGGCCTCGATGGTGGGGAGGAAAGTCGGCGTGGTGGCGAAGGCGACCTCGTGCCCCGCCGCCTCGAGCGCCCGAGCCAGCGGGACAAGCGGGTGCCAGTGGCTGTGTATCGAGTGGGTGGTGAACAGCGCCTTCATGCTTACGCGCTACTCGGGGAACATTCCCTCGGGGTCGTAGCACTCCCGCCCACCCACCATCGTGACCAGCGGCCGCACGCGCTTGATGTCAGACGGCGGCACCTCGAAGATGTCGCGGTCGAGCACCACGAGGTCGGCCGCGGAGCCGGGAGAGAGCGTGCCCGTCACGCCGGGCAGGTAGGGTGCCGAGTCGGCCGCGCCCTCGGTGTATGCACGCACGGCCTGCTCGACGGTCAGGCGCTCCTCGGGGTACCAGCCGCCTTCGGGTTGGTCGTTGGCGTCCTGGCGGGTGACGGCGGCGTGGATGCCCGCGAAGGGGTCGGGCGTCTCGACCGGGGCGTCGGAGCCGAAGGCCAGCACTCCGCCCGCGTCGAGTACGCTGCGCCAGGCGTAGCTATAGCGAGCGCGGCGGCCCCACAGGCGGTCGGCGGCGTGCATGTCCGACGTGGCGTGGATGGGCTGCATGGAGGCGACCACGCCGGGCGAGGCGAAGCGCGGGATGTCGTCGGGGTGGAGCAGCTGGGCGTGCTCGATGCGGTGGATCAGGGGGCTGCTTTCCGAGTCGGAGTGGACCTCCTCGCGGGCCTTGCGGAAGGCGTCGAGCACGCGCCTGTTGGCCGCGTCGCCTATGGCGTGGACGGCGGAAGGGATGCCCGCCCGCGCCGCCTCGATGATGTGGCGCTCAAGTTCTTCTTGCGGGATGGTGCCGATACCGCGGTTGTCCGGGCTACCCTCGAACGGCTCGAGCATCTCGGCGGTCTGCGAGCCGAGCGACCCATCGGAGAAG
>DASTEB010000651.1:0-10535 GCA_035710025.1 Chloroflexia bacterium | reverse complement strand
TTCTTGGGGTTCTTCTCGATGAGGAGTATCTCGTACCCCTCGTTCACCAGCGTCTTGGTGAGATAGTACCCCACCTTGCCGCCGCCCGCGATGATGATATACATGGGTTCTCCTGCGAGGGGAAGAGGCAGCGCGGGGCAGGGCAGGCGCCCCGCCGCGCTAGGTTACTCTACGCTGCGTGCGCTCCCTAGCGCTTGAACAACTTCCGCAGCCCGCGCCCGTCGTTCTCGTCGCGCTTCTGCACGGGCCTCACGGGCACGGTGGCCGTGCCGGGCGAGGGGGCCGCGACGCTCAGAGCGCTCGCGATGCGGGCTGCCTCTCCCGAGCGGCCCTCCTGTATCTGCTCGCCGATGGGCTGGTCGTTCGACTCGACGCCCACGTTACCCAGCAGCAGATCGCGTGCCTTTGTGGATACCAGCGTGGTGGGGCAGACAGTCTCCAGCCCAAGCTCGTGGTACAGGCTCTCGCGCCCGGGGTCGTAGATGCGCGCCAGCACGTTCTGGACCCCGAAGATCTCCTTCGCGACCTGGCACGCCATGATGTTAGTGTTGTCGAAGTTGGTCACCGCGGCGAACGCGTCGGCATCCTCGATGCCTGCCGCCTTCAGCACGTCAACGTCGATGCCCGTGCCCAGGGTGGTCGTGCCCCTGAACGTCTCGGGCAGTCGGTCGAACGCCTCGGGATCGGGGTCGATGATGCTGACCTCGTGTCCTTCTGCTTCCAGTAGCTGCGCCAGTCGAGCGCCCACGCGCCCGCAGCCCAGAATAATTACCTTCATTGTCCTTGTCCTTTGCTTCCTTCGCCGGTACTCGCACCGGCGTTACCGCGCTCCCGCTATGCCCGCAGCCGCGGCCTGTGTGGGTGCTAGCACTTGACGCCGGGCATGGGCGCGCGGCAGATATACACGCGGCAGGGGGCGTGCTTCATGACGTAGGGGATAGTCTGCCCCAGGTCAAGCTCGCCGAGCTTTTTCTGGTAGTCGGTCGCCATGACTATCAGCTCGGCGCCGTTGTCCCGGGCCATGTCCACGATGGCCGCGCCCGCGCTGCGCGCCTGCAGGATCGAGGCGTCAACCTCGATGCCCAGGTCGCGGGCCACCGTCTCAGCGTGGTCCAGGGCCTTCTCGCCCTTCTCAACCTGCTCGGTCAATTCGGCGTCGAGGGGAAGGGAATGGGGCACCTGCACTACGTAGACCACGTCCACGCCTGTGGCGCGGCCCTTGCCCTTCTTGGCCAGGGCGTAAGCGAAAGCCAGCCGCATAGCCTCGTCGTCGATGTCTGCGCCCTTTACCGCGACGAGTATGCGCTTATTGGACCTATCGTCGGCACCCTGGCCTTGCCCGTTGCCGTTCATGCGATTGAAAATACTGTTGGCCAAATGAATCTTCTCTTTCGTGTTGCTAAAGAAATGTCATGCAAAACAAGTGCCACGCGCCGCCTCGCGCTCCGGGACATTGCTACCCTACTAGGTATATACGTTTGTGCGTTGCTGGGGGTAGCGCGCGCCATGGCAGGCCGGAGGATTAGCGGGCGGGGAGGGTTAGCTGGCGTGCGCCGTTGCGCGCCGGAGGAGGTTAGCCGCCGGGCAAGCTACCTCCACGGTCCCGCGGCTCCCCCCGAACAGGGTGAGGGCGTGGCAGGACCGGAGAGCCGGCCATGCGGCGAACGAAGCGGCCGCTTGGGGCGTGGAGAAGCCGCGCTTGCGCGCATTCAGCAGGGGAGGGGCGGGAATAAACCCGAAAAAAGCTAGGCGAATTCACGGCCGTGGCGGCCTTCACCCGAACGGTCTGCGTCCTTGCGTATACAGGCTCCCGGTCTTCCTTGCGGTCCCGGGGGCCGGGTATCGTCCCGGCGAGGGAGGTGGGTGCTCCCACCTGGGCCGGCGTACAACGGTCGCTATACATACTCATGGGGCATGATGCCTCTGTGAGGCGGTTGCGCGTGTGCGAAGTCGTTATCCCTGCCGGGCTGTATGCCCCGCTACCCGGCACGCAAGCACCCCGGCCGCGTCAAAGCCTACGCGCCCGCGTATAACGCCCTTTGTGCTCACACCACGAGTATACATTATAGCACCCGCGTGTGGAAAAGACAACCGACGAAAGGAGTACCGTGTGATAGGCTTTCTTCCCATTGGTCACTACCCGCAGTAGTACGCACCAATCCTCGCATATAGCCCATCCTATGTCTTGCTATTGGGTTCCACCTACGGGTACAATTGATGTAATCACACAAGAGGACCAACATGCCCCGGAAGAAAGACCCAAACATCCTGATCGAAGAGGTAGAAGAGGCTGCAGAGCCTATTTCGAGCAACGGCACCGAGCGCGACACCCGGCCTTCCCTCGAGGAAAAGCCCGCCCGCCGCCGCAAGGCAGCAGCCGTTGAGCCTGTGCAGGAAGCCGCGCCCGCCGAGGCCCCAACGGCCGAGGAAGCGCCCGCGAAGGCGCCGGGCCGCGCCCGCACCGTGCAGGGCCAGACAACACGCCGCCGCTCGCGCAGGCGCCGCCGTGACGACGAGCCGGTCATCCTGCCGCTCCTGCCTCTGCGCGACATGGTCATCTTCCCTCACATGGTGACCTCGCTGTTCGTCGGGCGCGAGAAGTCGCTCCGGGCCATCGAATCGGCCATGGCAGACGAGCGCGTGCTAGTCGCCGTCGCCCAGCGCGACCCCGAGGACGAGGAAGTACGCCCCGAAGACCTGTACCAGATGGGCGTCGAGCTTGTGATCGGCCGATCGCTCAAGATGCCCGACGGCACCAACTCTCTGCTCGTGCAGGGCCAGCGCCGCGTGCGCGTCAGCCGTTACGTGCACACCGAGCCGTTCATGCTGGTCGAGGGCGAGCCGATCGAGGAGAGGGTCGAGAAGAACCCCGCGGTCGAGGCGCTCATGCGCGCCGTGCTCGCGCTGTTCGAGAAGATCGTCAAACTGTCGCGCACCCTGTCCGAAGAGTCGTACGTGGCGGCGATGAACGTGGACGAGCCGGGCTGGCTCGCCGACCTGATCGCCTCGACCATCACGCTCACCCAGGAGGACCGCCAGACCGTCCTCGAGACGGTGGACCCCATCGAGCGGCTCCAGGCGCTCAGCCTCATGCTCGCCAAAGAGCTTGACGTGCTCGACCTGGAGAACCGCATCCAGGACCGCGTGCAGAGCGAGGTCGACAAGAGCCAGCGCGAGTTTTACCTGCGCGAGCAGATGAAGGCTATCGCCCACGAGCTGCAGGACTACGACCCCGCCACCCGCGAAGCCACCGACCTGCGCACCAAAATCGAGGCGGCTGGCATGCCCGAAGAAGTGCAAAAGAAGGCCCTCGAAGAGCTTGAGCGCCTCCAGGCTATGCCCATGGGTATGCCCGAGGTGGGCGTGATCCGCACCTACCTCGACTGGCTGATCAACCTGCCGTGGGCGCTCGAAACGCCCGACCACCTCGATATTCGCGCCGCAGCCCAGGTACTCGACGCGAACCACTACGGACTCGGCAAGGTCAAGGAGCGCGTGCTGGAGTACATGGCCGTGCGCAAGCTGGCGCAGGGCAAGATGCGCTCGCCCATCCTGTGCTTCGTCGGCCCTCCGGGCGTGGGCAAGACCTCGCTCGGCCGCTCCATCGCCACCGCACTGGGCCGCCGCTTCGTGCGCGTGTCGCTCGGCGGCATCCACGACGAGGCCGAAATCCGCGGCCACCGCCGCACCTACATCGGCGCGCTGCCCGGCCGCATCGTCCAGACGATGAAGACAGCGGGTACGATCAACCCCGTGTTCATGATGGACGAGATCGACAAGGTCGGTGCCGACTTCCGCGGCGACCCCTCGGCCGCGCTGCTCGAGGTGCTCGACCCCGAGCAGAACGTGGCCTTCTCGGACCACTACCTCGACGTGCCCTACAACCTGTCCAAGGTCATGTTCATCATGACCGCTAACCTGCTCGACCCGATCCCGCCCGCGCTCCTCGACCGCATGGAGGTGATTGAGCTTCCGGGCTACATCGAGGACGAGAAGTACCACATCGCCCGGCAGTTCCTGGTGCCCCGCCAGATCGAGGAGCACGGGCTGACGCCCGACCGAATCAGGTTCTCGGACGGCGCGATACGCCGCCTGATCCGCGAGTACACCCGCGAGGCGGGCGTACGTAACCTGGAGCGTGAGATCGGCACTATCTGCCGCAAGGTCGCCAAGCAGGTGGCCGAGCAGCTTCCGCCCGAGCCTGCCCCCGTGTTGGCCAACGGCGACATGACTGCCGGCGAGACTCACCTGCCGGTCGCCGCGGGCGAGCTTAACACCGAGCCGCTGGACGGCATGGTGCCCACCCTCGAGACCGGCAAGCTTGGGCGGCTGCACCCTGTGCCTGCCGAGGCCGACGGCGCCTCCGAGAGCGAAGAGGTAACTTCGGACATGGCCCCAGCCGCCGACGCGGTGGAGAACGGCGCCGAGCACAACGGCAAACGAATGCGCGCCCGCATAATCCACGAGCGCGAGCTTGAGCGCTACCTGGGCGCCCCGCGCTTCTCCTACGGCATGGCCGAGGAGCAGGACGAGATAGGCGTTGCCACCGGCGTGTCGTGGACCCCTGTGGGCGGCGATACAATCTCGGTCGAGGTGAGCCTGATGGAGGGCAAGGGCAGCCTGCTGCTCACAGGGCAGCTTGGCGATGTGATGAAGGAGTCGGCCCAGGCCGCGCTCACCTACGCACGCTCTCGCGCCCGCCACCTGGGCATCGACCCGGCCCGCTTCGAGAAGACCGACATACACGTACACGTGCCCGCGGGCGCCATCCCCAAGGACGGCCCCTCGGCGGGCGTCACGCTGGCGACCGCGCTCGTGTCGGCCCTTACCGGGCGTGAGGCCCGCCGCGACGTCGCCATGACGGGCGAGATCACGCTGCGCGGCAAGGTGCTGCCCATCGGTGGGCTGAAGGAGAAAGTGCTGGCCGCCCACCGCGCCGGTATCTCCACCTTCGTGCTGCCCAGGAAGAACGAGAAGGACCTGGACGAGATACCGCCCAAGGTGCTGCGCGGCATCAAGATGGTGCCGGTGGATGACCTCGACTCGGTGCTCAGGGTGGCCCTGCAGCCCGCGCCCGCCGCGACCGACGGCAAGACCGAGAGCGGCACCGAGCCGGTATCGGTTCCGGCCAAGCAGCGCACGCCTCAGCGGCGCGATGCCATCGGCGGCACGGTGCGCGCCACGTAGCATAGTAGGCGGTCCCATCTTCACGGGGCGTTTTCCCACGTTCACCGGTATGTTAACCGGGGGCCGCTACAATCCGACCTGTACCTGTCGAATGAAGGCCGGGGCCGCCCTTTCCCCGGCAAAGCACAATTCGACGGCGAAGTAACTTACTACAGAGGATAGCATTTATGGGTTGGCTCATATACGGTGCGGTGGTAATCGTCATCTCGGTGCTGATTGGACTGCACCTCGGGCGCTTCCGCGAAGCCTATACGGAGATGACCGGCATGATGGCCGGCATGACCATGGGTATGCTCAACGGCTTTTTGCTCGGCTACACCGCCGCGGCCATCACCGGCAGTATGTTCTGGGGCAACCTGTTCGGCATGCTGCTCGGCACCGCGCTCGGCGCGTACTACGGCCGGGCGGGCGGCCTGATGGGCATCATGGACGGGGCGATGGGCGGCGTCATGGGCGGCTCGATGGGCGCCATGCTGCTCGTCATGCTCGTGTGGCCCCCCTTCATCATGTGGACAGCCGCTCTGCTCGCAGTGGTATATATCGCGGGCATGGCCGGGCTGGTGGCCCTGATCGAGAAGAGCGCGCCCGAGCACGCAGCCTTCCATAAGGTGTTGCCCATGTTCGCCCGCGCCGTGTCGAACGAAGTGCGCGAGCAGTCTGCCCGCACCGCCTCCGGCCCCGCCTACTTCGATGACTACTATACCTTCCTCGGCGTGGACCGCGACGCCACCCCCGACGAGATCACCAACGCCTACCTCGAGCAGCTATCCCTGGCCGACGAGGCGACCGTTGCCCGCGCCGAGCGCGCCTACTCCATCTTGACCGACCCCGTGCGCCGCCGGGCCTACAACACCCGCCTCGACAGCCATATCGCTGCGGGCGACTGCTGCCCGCCCGGGCAGAAGAAGCCCGTGACCCGCGCCGCTGCCTCCGCTTCGACCCCGGCCGAGAAAGCGCCCGCGGCCGTTGCCGCCGAAGTGCCCGCACGCAGGAAAGCCACCGCGCAGGTTCAGGCGCAGACCCCCGTAACTACCGCTGCCCAGTCGCGACAACCCCAGAAGGCCTCTGCTCGCAAGCACCAGGCGCAGGGCAAGAACCGCGCCCGAACGCCGCAGCGCGAGGCGCCTATATCGTGGGTGGGCGGCGTGGCCGCGCTGGTCACCGCGACCGTAGTGCTGATCTACTGGCTGGCCGGTATGGGCTCGACGCCGGTATCGTCGGGCGCGCAGTCGGGCTTCGCCAACAACGCCTTCACCGCGAGCGGCCGCGCCCTGCCCGCCGAGTTCGTGAAGCAGCTTGAAGCGCAGGCCGTGCCCGCCCAGGTGAGCGCGGACGGCACCACCCAGACGCTCGACATGGCCGTGAACGGCGACGTGATGAGCTACAACCCCAAGGTAATCCGTATCAAGAAGGGCGTGCCCACCAACATCAACCTGAGCGTGCAGGGCCGCGACCCGGGCTGCGGGCGCTACGTGGCCATCGAGGGCATGGGCGCGCATGGCATCGCCACCCCCGGCCAGGTCAGCCAGATGAGCTTCACGCCGCAGGAAGAGGGCGTGTTCCAGATCAACTGCAACATGCAGATGATGGACCCCGGCTATGTGATCGTGGCGCAGTAGACCATGCGCGGCGCTAGAGTAACGGACGAAGATATCATGCTAGACGGGCGCACTCTGCCCGCGGCCCCGGCAGGGACCGAAGACCTACCTGAATACGAAGCGGCGCCCGCCGAGCCTGTAGCGGCTCGCGGGCCGCTGTCGCCATCGCGCCTGTTCCTGCTCATGAGCCTGGCGGTGCTGGCGCTCGTGCTCGTGCTTGCCGGGCCGTCGCTCCTCGGGCAGACCGGCTGGTCGTCAACCGCCGCGCCCGCGGCCCCCAAGATCGGTCCCGGCGTGGGCAATCTGGCCCCCGACTTCGAATTGACCGACGCGATCACCGGCGAGCCGGTGCGCCTGTCGTCCTTGCGCGGGCGGCCGGTGTGGCTCAACTTCTGGGCATCCTGGTGCGAGGGCTGCCGCGAGGAAATGCCCTTGATCCAACAGAATTACGAGGCGCGCGGAGGAGACAGGCTGGCGGTAGTCGGCATCAACGTGCAAGAATCGCGAGCAGCAGTGCGCGAGTACATCCGCAACTTCGACTTCGACTGGACCAACTTCGTGCTCGACTCGGACGGCAAGGTGGCCGACCTGTACTACGTGAATGGCCTGCCGTTCCACGTTTTCATCACCCGCGACGGCACGGTGGCGGTCATACACCCGGGCATCATCCGCCAGCCCCAGGCCAACGACTACCTGGCCCGCATCCTCAATTAACCGGGGCGAGTCCCTTTACCTCTCCACCATGACGTTGTAGGCGAACGTCGCCACCTCGCCGCCGTGCCCGAGCTGTACCCACAGCCGGTACATCCCCGGCTGCATGAACGTGTGCGTGAACTCGAGGCGCGGGCCGAAACTCGCCGGGGGCGTTGGCATCGGCATGGCGGCCATGTCCATCTTGCTCATGTCGCCCGAAAGCGCCCCGCCCGGTATGTCGCCGTGCGTGTGGGCGAACTGCTTCGTGTCGGCGCTGATGACCACCACGTGGCACGCCGCGCCCAGGAAGGGTTGAAGGTCGGTCGCGGGCTTGCCGTCCTTCGTCACCTCGAGGAAGAAGGGCGTCGGCACCCGCCGCCGGACCTTGTCGATGGGCGAGGTCAGCACAGCCTGTAGCCCGGCCGACTCCTTCGTCGTGCCCAGGTCGGGGGCGAGCGCGGCAGGGTTGTCGGCCGATTCGGCCCCCTCCGTGGCCACCACGTTGCGCTCGATCTGCGTCACGCCCTCGGCGGTGACGAACTCGTCGAACAGCACGTACTTGCCCGCCCGCGGCAGCGTCTCGGTCACGCTGTAGCGACCGGGAGCCGCTTCCTCGGGGTGGACGTGGGAGAACGACTGCAGGTCCTGGCTCACGACGATGAGGTGCATCACACGCTCGTGCACGATGCGCAGCCGCCCGGCCGTGAGTGGCACGTTCTGGGCATCATTCAGCGCGTATGTGATCTCGACGGGCGTGCCGGGCGTCGGCGCCTGGGGCTCGAGCGAGAGCGACACGCCCGTTGGCCCGCCGTAGCGCGTGATGAGCCTGCCTCCCGCGCCGCCTTCGCCGTGGACGTGGTTGTGCGCGACCGGTACGACCAGCGGGTTGGGCGTGGGCGCCGGGGGCACGGCCAGCGGCCCCGCGCACGCCGGCAGCGCCAGCGACAACACCGCCAGGCACGGTGCGGCTACCCTGTTGAACCTCTTGCCCATCTTCGTTGCCGGTCCCCTTTCCTTCGGTCGCGCCCACGCACCGTGACGCGGGCCACCGGCATCTACTATAACACGCGCACTCGCCCTCGCCCGCCGCCCCGGGATAAATATCGCGTGAAAAATGCGGCACGTAGCGAAAGAGGCGGCCTGGACGGGCCGCCTCTACTGGTTGATGCTCCCCGTGCGTTACGGGATCAGCTTGAAGTAGCCGAACGCCCGCGCACGCGTGGTCGTGCCCTCCATCGTCAGCACATAGATGCCGAGCGGGAAGTCGGGGAACGTCTGCAAGCTAACGGGGCCCGCCCCGCCGCTGCCGTCGGCCTCGATCTGGAACGGCGCGCCGATCACCGATTGGTCGGGCGCCGTGAGCCACACGCCCACGTTCTCGCCCGGCTGGAAGCCGCGCCCCATGAACTGGAAGCCGGTACCGCGCCGCGAGCAGTTGTTCGGACTGACGGTCATGTTGACCGAGGCCGGCACGTCGTCGCAGCGCGAGGCCGAGGGGTCGGGGGTCGGGCCGACCGTGGGGGTTGCATTAGGGTCGGGCGTGATCTTGAAGTACACGATCGCCTGGTGGTGCGAATCGGCCCCCTCGAACGTGATCGACCAGATCCCCTCGACGCCCGGTAACCCCTCCAGGATCGCGCTGTCGAGCGGCAGGGTCAGGCTGCCCTGGTGGCTGCCGATCTCGACCGGCTCCTGCGTGCCCGCCACCTCGCCGCTCGGCAGGGTGAACCAGTAGCTCACGGCCTCGTTGGGTTGGAAGCCTGTTATGCGGATGTTGAATATCGTGCCCAGCGGCCCGCACAACGGCTGTACCGAGCCGCTCCTCGCGGGCGGCACGTCGCTGCAGTCGGGCGGGGCGGGCGTGCTCGGCACCGGCACCGTCGCGACAGGAGTGGTGCCCGCGGGCGGCGTGGGTGTAGCAACGCCGCCGGCCGGGCGGCCCGCGTCCTTGTAGCGCCAGTCGAAGTAGTGCTGCCCGATGTTGCCCATCTGCACCTTGAAGCCGGGCACTCCGTTGGGCATGTACGTGACCACTCGGCGCTCGAACGCCTGGATCATCACGTCGTGCATCTGCCCCGCGACCTTCACCCGCGCCCAGTATGCCTCGGAGATCGGCAGGCCCGTCGCGTAGAACCACGGGTCGGACAGCCGCGCGTTGGCGATCTGCCCGGTCTCCGACAGGTACACCGGCCCCGCCTCGTTGAGGAACTCCCAGATCGCCTGCGATACGTTGTGGCGGGTGTTCTGGTCGTAGTACACGATGTTGGTGCGCGGGTAGCTGGCCTTGGTCGGGTCCTCGCCTACCTGGCCCGCCCGGTTGATCGTCGCCGTGACCGCCTGGCCCACCCGCGACTGTGCCGGGTGATCGCCCGCCGGGGTGTTCGACACGCCCTGGAAGCTGAGGTAGGTGGGCGCGTTTGCGTCGTCGGGGTCGGACGCCAGGGGGATGTCGGCGGGGTAGCGGTCGGTGAACGCGCTGTTGCCGGTCTGCATCTTGCCCGAGATAAGCTCGACGGTGAGCAGGCCGTTTGTCACGAAGAAGGGGCTGTTGGGGTCGCCGGATGGGTTATTGATCTCCATACGGCTCTTGTCGAAGTACTGCACCAATCGAGTGCCGCCCGGCCCTTCAAGGTACTCCTCGAACAGCGCGGCCGAGTTGGGCGCAGGCCCCCAGTACCACGAACGCTGCACCTGCCCGCTCGCCACGGGGCGGTCGGTGCGCTCCCACAGCCTCTGGAACGCGGGCTGAGCGAACCCGCCGCCCGGCGCGGGCTGTGCGGGCTGCGCCTGCAGCGCCGCTACCTCGCCCGCCGACAGCGGCACGAGTCTCGGCCCACCTGCGGAAGCCGCGGCCTGCAGCGCGGGCCTGTTGGCTGCGAGGAATCCCGTCAGATCGTGCGTGACTGCGCGCGCATCGGTAGTGGAAGCGCTCCACCCGGCGGCCGAAGGCACGGCAACAGCGCCCAGCAGCAAGAGGGTGAGGGCGCGCTTCTTACTGGTAGTGGTCAAACTCGGTTTGTCCTTTCGTGATGACGGCATGCTGCTAATTGCCCGTCG
>DASTEB010000650.1:0-2053 GCA_035710025.1 Chloroflexia bacterium | reverse complement strand
GCCGTCCTTCGAGGGGGCGGCGGGCGCGGCTGCCGGGGCCGCGGGAGGCTCGGACACGAAGCCGGTATTGGTGGGCTTGTGGATCTCGACGGCGGCGGTTGCGGCCGACATCGCGGGGGCAGCCACGGGTACCGACACGGGGGCGGCAACCGGCGCGGCGGCCGCCGGAAGGATGGGGGCCGGGGCGGTGGACTTACGCGGCGAAGCCGTCTTAGGAGTCGCGCTTTGCTTGCGGCGTGAGGGCGACTTGGCCGGCGCGGGGGCCGGAGCCGGGACGACGGGCTGCGGCTGAGGGGCGGGCCTGCCGTTGCCCACGACGATGCGCTGAGGCTGGGCCGCGGGCAGGAAGATGCCCAGTGCGCCCGCGAACTCGGCCACGGTCTGGAAGCGCCGGGCCGGGTCGAGGCTGGTGGCGACGGTGAGAGCGTTTTCCAGCGCGGGCGACACGTGCGGGTTGAGGCGGCGGGCCGGAAGCCAGTTGAACGGGTTGAGGCTGGGGTCGTGCTTGGTTACCAGGTGGTGCAGGGTCGCGCCGAGGGCGTACACGTCGGAGCGCTGGTCGGTCTGGCCCTTGCCGTACTGCTCGGGCGGGGCGTAGCCCGCGGTGCCGAACGCCTCGGTATCCTGGGCCTTGCCCTGGCGGTGGAAGCGCGCTATGCCGAAGTCGATCAGCTTGATGCGCTCGGTGCTCTCCATGAGCATGACGTTGGCGGGCTTGACGTCGCGATAGATGATGGGCGGGTCCTGCGAGTGGAGGTAATTGAGCACGTCGAAAAGCTGGCGCGCCCACGCCATGACGCGGTCCTCGGGGAGGTAGCCCACGGTGTTGTCCAGCACGTTGAGTAGCGTGCGGCCGGGGATGAATTCCATCACGAGGAAGTGGCGGGCCATCTCCTCGAACGTCTCGACCACGGTGGGCAGGTTGGAGTGGCGCAGGGTGTGGAGCATGTGCGCCTCGCGCCGGAAGTCGGACATGGCCTGGGCGCGCTCCTGCGGGGCGAGGGCAGCGGGGCTCATCTCCTTGACGGCCCAGCGCGTGCCGGGAGGGGCAAACACGTCCACGCTCTCGTACACCGCGCCCATGCCGCCCTGCGCGATCTTGCGCACGATGCGGTAGCGTCGCTTTAGCAGGGTGCCGGGCGGGATGTTGCCCGAGCCGTCGCCGTGAGGGATGGGCGTGGTGGGCGGCACGGGGGCCGAATGTACGGCTGCCTGGGGCAGTACGTAGGGCGCGGCCGAGGCCACGGGCTTGAGCCGGTAGCCGCAGTAGGCGCAGAAGGCCGAGTCGGAACGGTTGCCGCGGCGGCACACCGGGCAAATGGGGCCGGAGGTCGCGCCGGACGGTCGGCCCGAGTCGAGGTGGTCGGAGATGGGGGCCGCGCCGAGGGGCGCACCGCACACGTCGCAGTTGTGCGAAGCGGCCGGATTCAGTTTTCCACAGACCGGGCAGATACGCATTGCAGTATTTTATACGTCCGGCGGCCGGGCTTTGTTGCGTGGAGCAGGCGCTACGGCTTTAGTCTAAACGCTGGGTGAGCTTGCGGGTCGCATACCGTAGCTCTTTGGCGCTCTCAGGCGACACCTCGCCGCTCTCGGCCAATCGTGCGGCCTCGGCCTGCACCTGCTCGGCCAATTGCACCTCGCCCACGGTGAGCAGGCGGGTGACCGCCGCGCGCAGCTTCTGGGTCGCGCCCGCCACGTTGCCCGCCGCCACGTCGTCAAGCGCCTTGGTCTGCAAGGCGTATGCCGTGACGCGCTCCACAGTGTTCATAACGAGCGGGTTCGGCTCCTCGCGCCGGGCGCTGAGCGAGTAGTTGACCACCACGTCCTCGGTCGCGGCCGCGGTGCGCTGTCCCGCGGTGCCCGCGTGGCTGACCGACACGCGCGCAATGCGGAAGGTGCCGCCGTTGTGCGTGGGCACGATGCACTCGATCAGCAGGGCCGGGGGGTTGGCGGGGTCGAGATCGCCCATGGTGATCGAGAGAGTGCGGCCCGAGCGGCGGGCGTCGCGCACCGACGCGATGGCGGGGCGCACGCGGTAGGCTCGGCGCAC
>DASTEB010000649.1:0-14525 GCA_035710025.1 Chloroflexia bacterium | reverse complement strand
TAGAAGGCGTGATGCACTCCAACATGACGCGCATGGACGGCTACGACCCCACCGACCCGGTGTCGCTCACGCAGGCCGAGATCGAGGGCCGCAGGCAAACGCGCGAGTACGTGCGCTTCCTGCAGGAGCGCGTGCCCGGCTACGCGAATGCCCGGCTGGTATGGCTGAGCACGCAGATCGGCATTCGCGAGACGCGGCGCGTGTATGGCGACTACCGCCTGACCATCGAGGACGTGATGGGTGCGCGCAAGTTCCCCGACACGGTCGGGCAGTGTGGCGCGCCGGTAGAGGACCACCACGGCGGGCGCGACACCAAGTGGGTGTACGTCCCCGACAGCGGCGTGTATGACATCCCCTTCCGCACGCTCATCCCGCAGGGGCTGGACAACGTGCTCGTGGCGGGGCGCTGCTTCTCGGCCACCCACGAGGCGCACGCTTCCTGCCGCTCGATGGCGCAGACGATGACCATGGGGCAGGCGGTGGGGGTCGCGGCCGCGCTGTGCGTGCAGCAGGCCGACTCGCCCCGGACCCTGAACGTGCAGGAGCTCCAGCAGCGTCTCCTCGGTATGGGCGCGGTGCTGTACGAAGACCAGCACGTGCCTGCGGAGGAACCGTCGGACAGGCCGGGCGCGGGGGTGCGCTAACATGACGGCTGGGAGAAAGGAGCAAGATCAACGATGAACGACAGCCTGCCGTTGTTGCCGACGAGCGTCGTCGGTTCGTATGCGTGGCCCGCGTGGGTGTGGACTGCCCTCGAGGCAGCCGAGCGCGGTGAGCTTGGCGATGCCGACGTGCGCGAGGTGATGGACGACGCCGTAGACATGGCGCTCCGCGACCAGGAGGACGCGGGAGTAGACATCGTGTCTGACGGCGAGATGCGGCGCGTAGGCTTCTTCACCGCCGAGTTCTACAGCCACCTCACCGGCATCAGGCGCATGGAACCCGCGCGCAAGAAGGGTGTCGGCGGCCATGACCTGCTCCACCGCTTCGAGGTGCTGGAGCCGATCGCCGCGCCCAAAGGCCTGGGCGTCGTGGCCGAGTACAAATACGCGCGCACCCGCACCTCGCGCCCGCTGAAGGTGACAATCCCCGGGCCGTTCACGCTATCCGGCAGGCTGGTGCGCAACGAAGTGTACAAGGACCGGCTGGAGACCGCCTGGGCCTTCGTGCCGATCCTCAATGCGGAGATGCGCGCCCTGGTGGAAGCGGGGGCAGACTTCATACAGATCGACGAGCCTTCGCCCGCCATCCACCCCGACGCGCCCGCGGACTTTACAGACCTGTTCAACGCTTCGGTGGAGGGGATAAACGCGAAGCTGGCCGCGCACCTGTGCTTCGGCAACTTCCTGGGACGGCCTCTCGCAAAGCGCGTCTACGCGCCGGTGCTCGACCAGATGATGCGCTTCCGGGTAGACCAACTGGTGCTGGAATACGCCAACCGCGAGCTTGCCGAGCTGGAGTTACTCCGCGACATATCCCGCGAGCGCGAAGTGGCGGTCGGCCTGATAGACGTGAAAAACTACTATATTGAGACCCCACAGGACGTGGCAGAGCGGATCCGCAGGGTGCTGGAGTACGTTCCTGCCGAGAGACTAAGCATCGTGCCCGACTGCGGCTTCAGCCAGACTGCCCGCTGGGCATCGCGCGCCAAGCTTAAGGCTATGGTAGAGGGGACGCGCCTGGTTCGCGAAGAACTGGGCGTGCTTGCCGGGTAAGCCCTAGGAGTGCATCTGCCGGGCGGCTTCGCGGTGGCGGCGCACCTTTGCGCGGTTGCCGCAGATCTCCATGTCGCACCAGCGCCTGTTGCCCGTGCGGCTCGTGTCAACGAACAGCCAGCCGCAGCCGTCGCCGGGGCACGCTTTCAGCCTGTGTACCTCGGGCGAGGTCAGCAGGTCGGACGCCGACAGCGCGACCTTGTGCGTCACCGAATCGAGGTCGGTCTCTTCGCCGGGCCAGTCCCAAACGAACCCCTCCGGCCCATCCACGAGCGTGCGGTGCCGCAGCGCGTCGGCCACGCCCCGGTAGAGGAGCGCCACTCCGCCCGGGTCGCGGGGCATTCCGTTGGCTACCCCGAACATCACCCGGTAGATTGCCTCGCGCAGCTCGACCGCGTCGGCGAACGCCTGCTGAGCTTCCCCGGGCCGCAGCATCGCCTCCCTGCGCAGCGACTCGGCGACCTCAGGCTCCAGCAGCCCGGTACGCTCGCCCCACGCGAGCAGCTTGTCGTACCCGATCATGCGGTCGTTGGGATTCTCGCTCAGCCGCCACTCGACGGTGTTGGCGAAATCGATGCACACCCACTGCGGCGCGGGGTGGACCGGGGGCGGCTGCCCGGGTGTGTGTGGGAGGTTGGTTGTGTTGTCCATGTCTTCCTTTTCTTGTACGCCAAATACCGGCTACGCCAAAGAACGTAGCCCGAAATCGGTCTAAGTAACTAGCTTCTCCCCATTGACAGGTTACAGATTCGCTGCTATCATGTAACCGCTATCCGCAGTATAGCCAGTTACGAGAGAGTTGTCAACAAGCCGGAACTGAATCGGCCTTGCAGTTGTATGTAATTATGTACTGCTTGCTGCGTAGGTGCTCCTCATCTGCTCGGTAGGCAGTACACACTCAGCGAAGACGCGAAGCCCGCTCGGAGCGCGGGCGCGCAGGCCGCACAGACCAACGGAGGTTGGTGCTCGCATGAACAAAAACAGCCTGATCGAGACGCTGCGCATCGAGCGCGCACGCTGGGATATGCTGCTGGTGCAGGTCGATTCGGACCGCATGACGGTGCCGGGTGTGGTGGGTGAGATGTCCATGCGCGATATCCTGGCCGACGTAGTTCGGCACGAGAAGTACGCCGCGTGGCAGCTCAAGCGGGCGATGCTCGAGCGCGAACAGCCCGCCGCCCCCGCCGACGCCTCCTCCCCCGAAACGCGGTCCGACAGGGTGGGTGATCGTGCCGCCGAGAAAGGTGCCCCGGCGGCAGTCCTGCTCGAGGAATCGCGGCGTACGTTCGAGGCCATCGTCAGAATGTTGATGCGCCTGTCCGACGAGGATATCTTCAGCCGCCGCCTCGATGCCGCAGGCGACCGCCCCGTGGCTGCCCTTGTCCCCGACTGCACGTTCGAGCACTACCGGAAGTACGACGCAGAGATCCGGCGCTGGATGGCGAGCCGCAAGCGCCGCCGCAAGCGCACTTCCGCCTCCGCAACGCCTTAGCCCCTCCGGATAGCACCACTATATACCTGCTCGCGCACAGCACCCGCGGCGAGCGTCGCGTGGGCCGGTGCCGCCCGCGCCTTCGAGGAGTAAATCGAATGTTTGAGTACGATAGGAGCCTGCCGCTCGACGTGCAGGTCACGGGCACGGAGAAAAGGGGCGAAGTGACGGTGAGTGATATCACATACGCCGCGCCCGACGGCAGGCGCACTGCCGCATACCTGGTCGCGCCGGGGGGCGATGGACCCTTCGCCGCAATCCTGTACGTCCACTGGTACGAGCCGCCCAAGCCGTCGTCCGGACGAACGGAGTTTCTGGAGGAGGCGGTGGCGATGGCGCGTAAGGGCGTTGTGTCACTGCTGCCCGAGACTATGTGGTCGCCCCACGAGTGGTACGACACCCGCAACCGCGCCGACGATTACGACGCCACCGTGCGCCAGATAGTAGACCTGCGCCGCGCGCTCGACGTGCTGCTGGCCCAGCGGGGCGTTGACCCGGGTCGGGTAGCGGTGGTTGGGCACGACTTCGGCGGAATGTTCGGCGCCATCCTCGCGGGCGTGGACGGGCGCGCCCAGTCCTACGTGATCATGGGCTCGACACCGCAGTTCGCCGACTGGTACCTGTTCGGCCCGCCGATGGAGGACGATGCGAAGGCGCGCTATGTTGCCCGCATCGCCGAGCTTGATCCCGTTCGCCACATCCGCAACGCAAACGGCGCGGCCTTCCTGTTCCAGTTCGGCAGCCAGGACGAGTTCGTGCCCGAGGACAAGGTCGCCGAGTTCGTGGGTGCCGCCCCCGGCACTCCCCGCGTCGAGTGGTACGACGCGATACACGAGCTAGACGTCGAGCAGGCCCACGCCGACCGCACCGCCTGGCTCGACGAGCGCCTCGGCCTCCTCACACATACGCGCGCGGCCTGATTCCGGCCGTCGCTCCTTCCCCGTCAGACCCTTCGCCTCGCGGTGGGGGGCCTGCCGGGGTTTTGTTGTGAAACGCAAAGGCGCAAAGAACGGGACGATTGAACCGCAGAGACGCAGAGAGCGCAGAGAGAACGCAGAGATTTTGATTGTTCTGCTGCTGCCCCGAAGATCACGGCGGCTACATGTTGTGTGGCGGCGTGCTCAGTCGGCGGGGCGGACCTGGCAGAGGTAGGCGCGGTGGGGGACGGAGCCGCTGACAGGGTCGATGGCCTCGTTGCCGATGATGAGGTTGTAGTTGGCGCCGTCGGGGCCGAAGGGGTCGTAGCCCGGCAGGCCGAGGTCGGGGCAGGCCTGCCACCAGCCGTGCTGCCCGCAAACCACGTTCGGATCAAGCGTGTCGTTCAACTTCGCACGCGCCCGCACGCTGCCTTTGGGCGTTTCGATATGGACCCAGTCGCCGGGGCTGATGCCGCGCTCGGCGGCAGCCGATGGGTGCAATTCGACCTCCGGCTCGGGGGCGAGCCGCCGCAGGCTCGGGAGCGCCCGGTGCTGGGTCTCGCAGTACAGGGTGTGCTTGGCGCAGGTGAGTACCAGGGGGAAGCGCTCGGCCAGGTCGGGCCGCGACACGGGGCTGACCAGCGGCTCCTCGTACTCGGGCAGGGGCGGGTAGCCGTGCTCCAGCATCGTCTCAGAGTACAGCTCGATCTTACGCGTCGGCGTGGCGAAGCCTACAGGCACGCCGTCTTTCTGCTCGGCGAACTTGCGGTAGCGGGTCTGCACGGGAGCGCGCACGCCGCCCGGGTTCTCGCGCAGCTGCTCGAGCGTGATGCCCGACGGCTCCAGCTGGTGGCGGTAGGCGGCCTCGATGTCGCCGTGCCAGAAATGCTCGCCCAGGCCGAGGCGGCACGCAAGGTCGAACACGATCTCGATATCGGCGCGGGCCTCACCGCGAGGCTCGACAACCCGCTGGCGCAATTGCACCGTCGCCTGCGCATCGGCGCTTACCTCGAATCCGGTCTTCAGCGCCTCGCGCTCGAACGCGCTGGCGACCGGGAGCACAATGTCGGCCAGTTCGGCCGTGGGGTTCATAAAGAGGTCTGCGTGGACGTAGAAGTCGAGCGCCTTCAGTGCCTCGCGCCCGCGCCCGCCGTCGGCGTGGGCCATGAGCAGGTTCGCGCCGAACCCTACCATGCCCTGCACCCTGTAGGGCTTGTGCTCCAGAATCGCCCGGTAAATCTCGTCGGTGGTCACGCTCTGAAAGAGGGCCGGGCCTAGCGGCCGTTCGGCCATGGCGAGGTTGCGCGCGCGCTTCTCGGGCGGAAGCAGTTCGTCGCCGCCCACGTACCGGGCGGGTACCGGCGCGAAGAGCACGTTGCCGCCGGGCGAATCGAAACTGCCGGTCAGCGAGTAAAGCTGGGCGATGGCCCGGGCGATCTGGGTGGAGTTGGTCTGCATCTCCACGCCGCTCCAGGCGTAGTAGGCGACGGGCCGCGCCTCACAGAGCAGCCGCGCGGCCTCTTCCACTTGCGCGGCCTCAACCCCGCATATCGCCTTGACCTTCTCGGGGCTGTAGCCGCGGCAAAGCTCGGCCGTGAGGTCGAACGCCGGGCGGCAGACGACCTTGCCCTGCAGGGTGTCGATCGCGTATTCACCGAACAGAGCCGGCTCGACGCCCTCTCCGTCGTAGGCGACGTTGGCCGGGTCGTAGATCGCGGGGCGGCCCCTGTTCTCGTCCCAGGCGACGTAGCGTTTGGCGCTGCCGCCTTCTGATAGGTCGTTCTCCGTCAGCAGCCGCCCGTTGTCCGAGCGCACGAGCAGTGGGCCGTTGGTCCAGTCGCGGATGAAGTCGCGGTCGTACCAGCCGCGCTCGACCATGACGCCCGCGATGCCGAGCGCGAGCGCGCCGTCGGTGCCGGGCCGCACCCGCAGCCACACGTCGGCCTTGTTGGCAGGCCCGGTGCGCCGCGGATCGACCACGATCAGGCGGGCTCCCCTCCTGAGGGCCTCCGTAGTGGCGACCGCGTGCGAGATGCGCGCCAGGTTGGGGTTGTAGCCCCAGAACAGGATGCAGCCCGCGTGCTCAAGGTCGGGCATGTACACGCCGGGCACGCTTGCGCCGTAGGTGTAGAGGGTGGCGCCGTACCGGCCCCAGCCGCACAGCTCCACCGAGACCGACTCGTTTGGGCTGCCGTACGCCTTCATCAGGCGTTCGATCCAGATGAGCGAGTCTACCGAGGCCGAAGTGGACGGGGAGGCGATCGTGAACACGACGCTTTCCGGGCCGGACTCCTCGGCCAGCCGGCCCAGCGCGGCAGCGGTGAGGTCGAGGGCTTCGTCCCAGCTGATCTGCTGCCAGCCGGGGTCGGGGTCGCCCTTGGGCCGGGTTCGCATTAGCGGATAGAGCAGCCGGTCGGAGTGGTACACAAGCTCGGGCGCCGCACGTCCCTTGGCGCAGAGCGCCTTGCCGGTGGGGTGAGAGGGGTTCGGCTCGAGGGCAGTGAAGCGGCCGTCCTCAACGACGGCGATCGAGCCGCAGCGCGACACGCACAGGGCGCAGTAGCCCGGGATCCGCTGAACGGAATGCCTGTCTGCTGACATAGTGATGCCTCCTGTGAAGCCAAGGTACAGGCAGAAGGATGGTCTATTAATGCATCAGATTGTTACACTTTTCCAGCTTTGCTCCTCCGCGCCATTGTGTTCAGCTCCCCGAAATTGCTACTACAGCCCGGTAGGGTCTAGCGGAGCGGCGCGTTTCGTGGCAATATAGGAGTGGAGTGGAGGCGTCTCAGTGGCCTTCGCGACCAGGAGTGACGCATGAACGTGGTTGACATAACCGTCGTGACGCTGTTGCTGGCGAGCACGGTGGTGGGCCTGCTTTGGGGTTCGGTGCGCGAGGTGATCGCGCTGCTGGGTCTAGCGCTGGGCCTATTCATCGCCGGGCGGAGCTACGCGCCGCTTGCCGAGTGGCTGAGCAGCAGCGGGATCGTCGTCTACCTTAACTGGGCGCGCCTTTTGGCGTTCGCCGGCATCACCCTGCTGGTGTGGGCGGTGCTGGCGGCCGGAGCGGCGGCGGTGAAGGTGTTCTTGAGGGCTCCCGCGCTCGGCCTGCTCGACAAACTGGCGGGCGGTGCGCTCGGGTTCGTGCTGGCGCTCGGGCTTGTCATGTCGGTGCTGGCCGTCACGATCACCTTCCCGGTGCCCGGCTTGACCGAGGACGCTCGCAACTCTCGCGTGGCGCAGACCTTTGGCGGGTTCATGCCGGTCGTCCTCACCCTGATGCCGCCTGAATTCCAGGCCGCGCGGACCACAATGTCCTGGTACCGGCAGTAGCACCCCGGCCGGCGCCCGCACCGTCCCGTCCTTACCCCGCCATTTCCTCTTCGGCGAGTGCCGAGTCTGCCCTCAGATTCGCGTAGTACAGGCACCACTCGCTCACCGGGCACACCTCGCACCGCGGGCCTTGCGCCTTGCACACCTGCCTGCCGTGCCGGATGAGGTGGATGTGGAAGCTGTAGCGCAACCGCGGCTCGACCATCGCCTCCAGTTCGTCGTGCGCTTTTTCGGCGCTGGTGCGCGGGCCGATCAGCCCGAGCCGCTGCGACACGCGGTACACGTGCGTGTCCACGGGGAGCGCGGGGTGGCCGCAGGCGAATACCAGCACGCAGGCCGCCGTCTTCGGCCCTACGCCGTTCAGCCCCGAAAGCCACGCCCGAGCCTCCTCCATCGGCGCATCGTTCAGGAAGTCGATGTCGAGCGCGCCCCGCTCCTCGGTGATCGTCCGCAGCACCTGCTGTATGCGCGGCGCCTTGATGTTGGCAAGCCCACCGGCGCGGATCGCGGCCGCCAGATCCTCCGTCGGCGCGTCGCGCACGTCCTCCCAGGTGGGGAAGCGCTCGCGCATGGTATCGAATGCGCGGTCGCGGTTGATATCGGAAGTGTGCTGCGACAGGATTGTTAGCACAAGCTCGGAGAGGGGGTCTTTGCTTGGCACCCATTCGAGGGGGCCGTAGGCGCGCTCCAGCGCTTCGTACACGGGGCCGATCTTGTCGGGGGCGGGCAGAAGGTGTGGGGCAGGCCGGTGGTGCCCGGTGGGGACGTCGCTCATAGGGGCGATTGTATCATGCGCGAGCGCGCCGCACCAGCCGAGATCGCCCGCCGCGCCCCGGCCTCGTGGCGGCGCAGCGGCCAGATGAGGGCGCGCATGTACTTCGCGTAGTGCAGCACGGCCGGGCCTTCCGGCTGCCTGATGCCGAGCGACTCGAGCAGCGTGTTCTCCTCGATGCGCGCCCACGCCTGCTGCAGCGGCCACCGCGCGTGGTGGACGTCGCACCTGTAGAGCCTACCCGTGCGCCCGGGCGTGTAGTAGCTGTACCGTTCCGTCAGCCAATGGTCAAGGCTGCCGGGCCGCGCCTCGTATGGGGCCGAGCAGGGGCCGTAGGTCGCGGCGAACGCGGCGCCCGGCATTTCGGGCTGCAGCCTGCGCCCGGCGAACGACACTTTGCCCCCGCGCGCCTGCATCTCTATGCATGAGTGGGTATAGGGCAGGCGGAACCAGGGCCGCGCGAGCGCCATGGCGAGGGGGTTGTCGGCGTCCATGCTGAGGAAGTACACGCCGGGCCTGCCGCGCGGCGTCACGTAAGTGCGCACGTTGATCTCGTTGAACGAGGCCACGGGCGGGAAGGGGGGCAGGCCGCGCAGCCTTATGCCGCACAGGCGAAACGCGATCACGCCAATCCATGCCTGCCCTTCGAACGTGTCTAGCGGCAGCCCGGCGGGCAGGAGGAGCCTGAGAGAGTCGGGCGGCACGGGCCAATGGGCAAAGAGAAGGTCGTGCCAGTGCTGGACCATGATCCAGCGGCGGTCGCGCACGTCATAGGGGGACAGGTTCATGGGCATCGCCTCGCTGCAGTTGCGCCCAAGGCTATTGTGAAGAATTACACAATCTTTCCCTCATGCCGATTATACATCCGTTTCGCCCCGGGCACAAGGGACAGTTGGCGCAAGGTGTACTATCTACCTTCGCAGCCGTGCTACTATTCATGGCACGATAGTTGCGGGAAGCGGGCGCATACCTTTACCAGCGGTGAGGCAAGCTCCTCCCGCCTCGCCGTGACCCCCGGACCGGTTGCCCTACGTTCCGGGCGGCTGCACCCCAAAAGGAGAAAAGCACAATGCGACGATTCGCCTTCTCACTCGGCGCGCTGTCCGCGCTGTTCCTGGCCTTCGCCCTGATTTCGGGCGGGCGCGCACAGGCGCAGGCCGAAGTGACCATCGCCGTCGATCTCGACCCGGCAGCGACCACCGGGATCCGAATCGAGGGCCTCGCGTCCGACACCCAGGGACGTCTGTACACCTCGGACCTCGACTCGCGCCGCCTGTGGCGCTACACCCCCTCGTCAAACCAGCTTGAGACGCTGGGCGTCATGCCGCGGCAAGGCTCGGGCATGGCCTTCGACCGCGATGGCAACCTCTACCTGGCCAGCGGCGACGTGGTCATGCGCATCAACGCGAGCGCGATCGCAGGCTCCGAGCTTGACGTCACCGGCGTGGTGACGTATGCGACCGGCGTGCCCGGGGCCAACGGCCTTGCGTTCGGCGCTGACGGGCGGCTGTTCGTGT
This sequence comes from Chloroflexia bacterium, assembly GCA_035710025.1. GTDB lineage: Bacteria > Chloroflexota > Chloroflexia > QHBQ01 > JADMIH01 > JADMIH01. The sequence continues at coordinate 4,779 of DASTEB010000649.1, read as the reverse complement.
CGGGCGGCGCGACCGGCAACATCTACGTCGTTGCCACGTCCGGCATGACGAGCACCTGGGCCAGCGGCTTCACCTCGGACCGCGAGGCGCAGCGCATCAGCACCAACGGTCTCGCCTTCGGTCCCGACGGCATGCTCTATTCGTCCAACACGGGTACGGGGGCCATCGACCGCATCCCCGTCAATGCCGACGGATCGGCCGGCACGGTCGAGCGCTGGGTGACCAACGAGCTGCTGATCGGCGCCGACGGCATCACCTTCGCCTCGAACGGCGACCTGTACGTTGCGGCCAACGAGCGTAACGCTATAGTGCGCGTGAGCCGGGACGGCACCGTGGCCGACGTAGCCAGCAACGGCGCGGACGGCCCGCTGCAGTTCCCGGCCAGCCCGTCGTTCTCGGGTGACGCACTGTACGCGAGCAACTTTGACATCGAGCGTGGGGCCAACGCACCCAACACCGGCGGTGTGGGCGCTTCGCTTGCGCGCATCGCTGTGGGCGTGACGGGCGCGCCTCTGCCGTTCGCGGGCGCGGCCCAGACCACACCGACCGTCGAAGGCACGGTCGAGGCGACCCCCGCGGTCACAGGCACGGTCATGGTAGAGACACCGACCGCGGTCGTGGAAGCAACGGCGACGGCGCCCGTGGCTGAGGCCACCCCGACGACAGCGGCCCTGCCGCCCACCCCCGAGCCGCTGCCCACCACCCCGATCATGCAGCCTACCGTAGCGCCGATCACCCCTCCGGGCATGCCGGCCACGGGCGGCGGCGACATGACGTGGCTGCTGGCGTCGGCCGGTATAGTTCTGGCGATGCTTGCGCTGGTTGCGGGCGTCGCGGCCCGCCGAGCGACACGGTAGCGGCTCGGTAAATAACCCAGCCAAGGGACAGTCTCCTCGTGGGGGCTGTCCCTTGTTCTGTGCCCACCATGATGACCGGCAATTCGGACGAATAGACAGCCGGGTAAAGGCCGAGGAAGCATGAGGTCGTTAAGGTTTTCGTAATCCGTATTAGGGCCTATTTATGTCTGTGCGCTACGATAGTCAGTGTTGGTGCTTGGTCCTCCCGCAAGCGATTGGGTCCGTGCAATAGCCTTCCACGTTCTTCACACTTTCATCGAAGGATACTGAAAGCGATGGCGTAAAACTGAGCCCGCGAGGAACAAGCATGCTGACTTACGCAAGTGCGCCGGTAAATCAGAACCGAAAGTACGTCAGGCTCACAGTAGCGCTGCTGGCTGCCTGGCTATTGACTCAGTGGTTAGCCGGCTTCTCACTGCCTGCAAATAAGGGGTCAGGGACCGTTACCGGCGCGGACATTGGCAGGCTTCCCCTGTCATTTGAGCCTAATGCCGGGCAAGCCAATCAATCTGTGCTCTTCACCGCTCGCGCCGGGGAGAGCACTTTCTTCTTTACCCCATCCGACGTGGTCATAAGCATAGCCGCGCCGCGCAGGTCGGCGCTGCCTCTGTCAGGAGGCAAGCCTGACTTGCATGAGGTGGAGACCCGGACGGGGGAGCCGCGCGCAGTGCGGGTCAGCTTCATGGGAGCCAACCCGAAGCCACAGGTGTCACCCGGACCGTCGCTCCCCGGCACCGTCAATTACTTCCTGGGCAATGACCCCGCTAAGTGGCAGACCAATCTGCCTACGTACAGCGGTATCACCTACTCGGGACTCTACCCCGGTATCGACCTCCATTACGAAGGCACGCAGCGCAGTCTGAAGGGCACCTACACCCTGGCCGCCGGAGCCGATCCGTCCACCATCAGGTGGCGCTATGCCGGGGCCACGCAAGTAGTGGTGGACGCGCCGGGCAACCTGCAGGTGCGAGTAGGAGACGCGACGCTCACCGAGCAGGCCCCGGTCGCATGGCAGGAGATCAACGGCCAACGAATCCCCGTGCAGGCAACTTACGCCCTGGCGGCTGACAATAGCGTGGGCTTCGCGCTCGGTAAGTATGACCCCAGGCACGAGCTAATCATCGACCCCACTCTCTCTTATTCGACCTTCCTTGGCGGCAATAGCGCGGACTACGGCTTTGCCATCGCCGTAGACGGCCAGGGCAACGTCTACGTCACCGGCGCGACAGGCTCGACCGATTTCCCGGTGGTCAACTCGATTTACCCGCCCAGCCCCAACGGCGATGTGTTTGTTACCAAGATCAACCCCGACGCAACGGCAATCGTCTACTCCTCGCTGATCGGTGGCAACAGCTCCGACGTGGGCTTCGGCATCGAGGTAGACGGGGCAGGCAGCGCCTATGTAACGGGTGAAACGTGGTCCACCGACTTCCCTCTCGTGAATCCCTTTGACCCGTACCGCGGCGCTTACCAGAGCGATGCCTTTCTGCTCAAAATCAATCCCTCCGGCAGCGCCCTCGAATATTCGACCTACCTGGGCGGCGACGGTGCCGACACCGCGAGAGATATCGCGGTGGATGGGGATGGCAGCGCCTATTTGACCGGGCATACCCTCTCTATCAACTTCCCGCTAGCCAACCCATTCCAGGGCACCATAAACGGTTATCAAGATGGCTTCGTCACCAAGTTCAATCCCGCCGGATCGGCGCTGGTATTCTCAACCTACTTAGGTGGGTTCAGTGGCATAGAGTATAGCAACAGCATAGCTATCGACTCGCAACGAGCGGTATATGTGGCGGGTTACACCGCCTCCATCGACTTCCCCCTGCAGAACCCGATCCAGGCCACCAACCACGGATTCGGCGACACATTCATAACCAAGTTCAACCCGCCGGGCACGTCGCTGGCCTATTCGACCTACCTGGGCGGGTCCGACAACGACATCCAGTACAGCGGCCTGGCCCTGGACCCATCGGGCAGTGCTTATGTGACCGGCTATACTTCCTCCACCGACTTCCCGGTAGTAAACGCCTACCAGAGCACCAAGAACGGCTTTGAGGATGTCTTCCTGACCAAGATCAACGCCGCGGGCACGGCCTGGGTCTACTCGACCTACCTGGGCGGCATCTTCCCCGACGGCAACTACCACACCGCCGTTGCGGCCGACTCCCAGGGGAACGCTTACGTGGCGGGCAATACCAAATCGAGCGACTTCCCCCTGGTGAATAACATACAGACCGGTAACATCGACTCTTCGTACGATGACGCATTCGTGACCAAGTTTGACCCCTCAGGACAGCAGTTGGTCTATTCAACGCGCCTGGGCGGTAACAATGGCGGGCACTTCAACAACCTGGACCACGTGTACGGACTGGCCCTGGATGCGCAAGGTAACGCGTATATCACGGGCGAGACCAATTCGCCTCAGTACCCGACCACGAGCGGCGTTTTCCAACCGGTCAAGAGCGGCAACTACGACTCCTTCATTTCCAAGATCTCGGCGCAGGGACCGAACACACCCACTCCCACCGTGACGGGAACGCCGCCCACCGCCACTCCCACACCCTGCAACGCAGACGCCAATTACACCATATCCCAGCAGACCGGCGCGAGCATCACCCCGGGCACTCAGGACATCGGAAACCACTGCGACGAGTGTGTCACCCCCTATACGCTGCCGTTCCCGGTACGCCTGTACGACCGCACCTTTACGAGCGCGCTGGTCGGGTCGAACGGCACTGTGGGCTTCATCGCCAATCAGAACTTCGGCACCAACCAGTGCCTGCCCGCTACCGAGCCGCCGATGTTCAACTACGCCATCCTTCCCTTCTGGGGCGGAGTGCGCACCGACGGCTACGGTATCACCTGCCCGAGCGGCTGCGGTATCTTCACCTCCATCACGGGGAGCGCACCCAACCGCACCCTGCACATGGAGTGGCGCGGCAGCAGGTTCTATAACGGCACCTTTCACTACGTGAACTTCGAGCTGCGCCTGTACGAGAGCTCGCCCAACTTCGAGGTTATCTACGGCGTGGTGAGGGATAATGAGGGGGATGTCACCGTGGGCGTACAGCGCGATACCGGCTCGCGCTTCACTCAGTACGCCTGCGACACGCCGGGGAGCATAACCCAGGGCCTGAAGCTGACCTTTACCTTGCCTGCGTGCGGCACTCCTCCGCCTACCTCCACCCCGCAGGCCACGCCAACGAGGACCGCGACGGTAATACAGTCCCAGACGCCTCTCCCCACGAGTACCCGCACACCGACCCCGGCCGCCAGCCCGCCGACCACCGCCACCGTCACGCGAACGGCTATCCCCACGACCACGGGCACCGCCACGAATACCGCAGTCCCGCCGGGGGCGACGCCTACACCCACGCGTACCCCTTGCCGTATGCCCTTCAGCGACGTGGCGCCCACCGACTACTTCTATGAGCCCGTACGGCGTCTGGTCTGCAGGAGGGTGATCTCGGGCTACGCTGACAACACCTTCAGGCCGTATGCCAATGCCACGCGCGGGCAGCTTACCAAGATCGTTGTGCTGGGGTTCGACATGAGTATCCACATGCCTGCCACACCCACGTTCTCGGATCTCGCCCCGGACCACACCTTCTACGGCTACGTCGAAACGGCAGCCCATGAGGGCCTGGTTACCGGGTACCCTGACGGCACGTTCCGCCCGTTCAACAACGTGACCAGGGGACAACTCACAAAGATAGTGGTAGAGGCTGCCGGCTGGCTACCATACTCGCCACCCACAGCAACGTTCACCGATGTACCCTCGAGCCACCCGTTCTATGCCTATATCGAAACGGCTTACCAACACCAGATCATACAGGGATACTCTGACGGCACGTTCCGCCCATTCGGTGATGCAACGAGGGGGCAGATCGCCAAGATCGTCGACCTGGCGGCCGCCGCT
>DASTEB010000648.1:0-5027 GCA_035710025.1 Chloroflexia bacterium | reverse complement strand
GGAAGATGTAGTCGCCCATCTCGACTATGCCCGCCGCTGTATTGGACACGGCCAGCACGGGCACGCCCGCCGTCTGGGCGATGGGGTCGGACGACTTGGCTTCGTTGCTCAGGGTGGGGCCGATGATGGCGTGCACCTTGTTGTCGTTGATGAACTTCTGGAACACGGTGATCGCCTGGTCGGGCTTGGCGGCGGTGTCCTCGAAGAACGGGGTGATCTTTGGACCCTCGCTCATGGCGTTGATCTCTTCGATGGCTAGCTCTGCGGCCGCCTTCTGCGAGTTGCCGTACACCGCGTTGTCGCCGCTCGTGATGAACGCGAAGCCGATGAGCAATTCCGCAGTGCCGCCGCCCGCTTCGGGGGTGGCCTGGGCCGCAGGCGTCTCGGCGACGCCGGTGGTGGCGGTTGCTTGCTCGGGCACGGAGACGGGGGTCGCAGCCTGACCTCCGCACGCCGAGAGCAGCAGTAGAAGAACCAAAGCCAGGCTAAGACGCGTGACTTTCACTACTCTATCCCTCCTTCAGGTAGTGCGAGCTATGTAAAGACGCCCCAGGTGGCAGGCACCAGGGTGCCGCTATTTTAGCACCGCGCCCCGAACGCGACAAGAGCAACAATAATTAACGCAAGGACTCGCGGGCTGAGCGCCCGTAATGGTGACATTGGTGGTGACACTGATGGTGACACCGCTACCCGTCGCGGTGCATTATAATTATCTACATGAAACGTGAGGCCTCCACCCGGAGCAGGAGCGCCGCACATGCGGGTCCGTCTGTCTCCATTCCCGCCATGCTCACTACACCGCTGCCTGTACCCGCGACCCCGTTTATCGGCCGCGAGCGGCAGGTCGCCGAGGCATGCTCTCTACTCAGGCGGCCGCCGGTGCGCCTGCTGACCCTGACCGGGCCGGGCGGTATCGGCAAGAGCCGCCTCGCCCTATCGGTGGCCGAGGCCGTGAGAGGGGAGTTCGCCGACGGCGTGTGCTACGTGTCGCTCGCCTCGATAACGGACCCCGGCCTGGTGCTGCCCGAAATCGCCCACAGCCTCGGGGTGCGCGAGGCCGCCATCTCTGCGGAACACCCGGCGCTGCTGGAGCGCCTGCAGGACCGAGTGGGCGAGCGGCAGATCTTGCTCGTGCTGGACAACTTCGAGCAGGTGATCGGCACGGCCCCCGACCTGGCGGCTCTGCTCGGAGCCTGTCCGAGCATCAAGGCGCTGGTGACGAGCCGCGAGGTGCTGCGGCTCTCCGCCGAGCAGACCTACCCCGTTCCCCCGTTGGCCCTGCCCGACCTGCACAGCCTCACGCCCCTCGAGTTCCTGGCCCGTATCGAGGCGGTACGCCTCTTCGTCGCCAGGGCGCAGGCCGCCCAGCCCGATTTCTCGCTCGACCCGTCCAACGCCACGACGGTAGCCGTCATCTGCCACCGGCTTGACGGACTGCCCCTCGCCATCGAGCTTGCGGCCGCGCGGATTCGGCTGCTGCCCCCCGGCGAGATGCTGGCCCGGCTGGAGAGGCGACTGCCCTGGCTCACGGGCGGGCCACAGGACGCGCCTACCCGCCACCAGACCCTGCGCGCCGCCGCCGGTTGGAGCTACGACCTGCTGGCGCCCGAGGAGCAGGCGCTGTTCCGGCAGATGGCAGTGTTCGTGGGCGGCTGCACGCTCAAGGCGGCGGCCGCCGTATGCGCCCCGAATCACGGGCAAGGCGACACTCATGCAGAGGAGAGCCTGCTGGAGGCGCTGTCCGGCCTGGTGGACAAGAGTCTGCTGAGACGCGAGCCTGATTCGGCGGGGCGCGCCCGGCTGTACATGCTGGAAACGATACGTGAGTATGCGCTCGAGCAGCTAACAGCGAGCGGCGAGACGGGTGGTGCGCGGCGCGCGCATGCCGGGTACTATGTCGCGCTGGCAGAGGAGGCGAGCGCCAACGTTACCGGGCCCAGCCAGCTTGCATCGCTGGAGCGGCTGGAGCAGGAGCACGACAACCTGCGCGCGGCGCTGAGCTGGGCGGCCGAGGTGGGTGACCGGGAGATGGGAGCGCGCCTCGCCTCGTCGCTGTGGGGCTTCTGGCTGGTGCGCGGGTACCTGAGCGAGGGGCGGCGCTGGCTCGATTCGCTCCTGTCGGGAGGCTCGCTGCCGCCCGCCTTGAGGGCGCGGGCTTTGAACGGCGCGAGCAGGCTGGCCCTGAGGCAGGGCGACTACGCAGCCGCCGAGACGATGCTGCAGGAGGCGCTCGCCACCAGGCAGGCGCTGGGCGACACCCGGGGCGAGACTGAGGTGCTGGACAATCTCGGGCTGGTGGCCATCTACGAAGACGACCTCGCCCGGGCGCAGAGCTACTTCGAGCGGAGTCTGGCGGGCTGGCGCGCGCTGGGCGACAGGACGAGCATGATCACTGCGCTCAACCGCCTCGGCCTGGTCCACCGCTACCAGGGCGACTACGAGCACGCCGCCAGGCTCTACGAAGAGGTGCTGGCGCTGGCGCGTGAGGTACAGGACACCTATTACACGGCCGCCGCCCTGCACAACCTCGGGCAAATGGAGCACCACCGGGGCAACGATGCTCGCGCATACGCGCTGCTGACGGAGAGCCTCGGGCTGGTGCAGCAACTGGGCGACAAGCCCACCCTGTCGGTGTTCCTGGTCGACGTGGCGGGGGTCTGGGCCTCGCAGGGACACCCGGAGCGGGCCGCCCGGCTGTTCGGGTTCGCGCAGGCGCTGCGCGACAACATGCAGGTGATTATGTACGAGGCCCAGCGCCGCGCCTACGAGCAGGACGTGGCGCGCGCCGCGGCCCAGATGGACGCCGCCACCTGGCAGGCGGCATGGGCGGAGGGCCGGGCCATGTCGCCGGAAGAGGCGTATGCGCTCGCCATGGAAGAGCTGACCATCCCCGCCACGCCCGCCGGGCCCGCCGCCGAAAACGCCTACGGCCTGACCGAGCGCGAGACGGAAGTGCTGCGCCTGCTCGTCGACGGGCTGACCTACGCGCAGATAGCCGACCGGCTGACGGTGAGCTTCCACACGGTACACGCCCACTTGCGCTCGATCTACGGCAAGCTGGGCGTCACATCGCGCAGCCAGGCCATCCGCCTCGCGACCGAGCACGGCCTCGGTTGAGAGAGGGGCCGGCTTGCACCGGCGAATCGCCCATCGACGTTCGCAGCGTTGCGAGGAGATGGCCGGCACGGTGATGCCACTGCCGCAGCCCATGTCCGGCGGAAAGTATTCCCAGGTTTTGAAAGAGGCTCTTTGAGCCTGTTTGGTAGTGCCGAATACATGGAAGATGAGCTGCACTCAATACATGAGTACCGGCTACCATCCAGCCTCGCCGATGGAGAGTGGGACTGCTACAACGGTCTCTCCCACCCAGGTCTGTGCAGAAAGGTATAGACCAGCAAACGGATCACGGCGGTGATCCGTTTGCTGGTCGCTCGCTTAGAATGGCGACATTGATCCTTTCCAAACACGCTCTCGCGTCACTTTTGCGGTGCCCCGCGTTATCATGCTTTACGCAATTCTTTTGTACGCCCTCATTGCGAAGAAGTACGCCACAACTGTAATCCCGACGCACCACGCAAGGGCAATCCATATCTCGTTTCCTATAGGTTCCGAGTTCAGCAGGGAACGCACTGTATTAGCGATAGACGTTACGGGCTGGTTCTCCGCAAACACTCGGACGACGTCGGGCATTGTCGCGGTCGGGACGAATGCGGAGCTAATGAAAGGCAGGAAGATGAGCGGGTACGAGAAGGCGCTTGCGCCGTCTACGGATTTTGCCGTCAGTCCGGGAATAACCGCGAGCCACGTCAGTGCCAGCGTGAACAGCACGAGTATTCCCGCTACCTCAAGCCACTCCAACACGCCCGCGCCTGAGCGGAAGCCCATGATGAAGGCGATTACGAATATCACGGCAACCGACATGGCGTTTGAAACGAGCGATGTCAGCACGTGCGCCCACAATACTGACGAACGAGCCACAGGCATTGAGTGAAACCGCGCGAACAGCCCTTTCTGTATGTCTGTAAACAACCGCACGGCGGTGTAGGCTATTCCGCTTGCAATGGCAATCAGAAGTATGCCCGGCAACAGGTAATTCACATAGTTATCGGTTCCTGCCTGTATTGCGCCGCCGAACACATAGACGAACAGCAACATTATCATAAGCGGCGTAATCACGACCGTGATGATCGTGTCAGGGCTGCGCAGAATGTGGCGCATAGAACGCCCGAACAGCACTCCTGTATCATGCATAACTTTCATTTACTTGCCCTCCTCTTTGACCGATAATTGTGAGGAAAATTTCCTCCAGTGACGGCTGTTTTTCGATGTATTCGACCTTCGCGGGCGGGAACAGCTTTTTGAGTTCGTCAAGTGTCCCACTCGCTATGATTCTCCCTCCGTGCAGGATTGCGATTCGGTCGGCGAGTTGCTCTGCTTCCTCAAGATGCTGTGTCGTAAGCAGGATCGTTGTACCGCCGTCTGCAAGCTCCTTGACGGTTTTCCAGACTTCAAGCCGCCCCTCCGGGTCAAGTCCAGTCGTCGGCTCGTCAAGGAAGATAACGGCGGGCGTTCCGACAAGGCTCATCGCGATGTCGAGCCTGCGAGTCATTCCGCCGGAATACGAGTCTGCCCGGCGGTTCGCCGCGTCACTTAGCCCAAAGCGGGAAAGCAACTCATCGGCGGTCTTGTGCGCGTCGGGAACTCCCCGCAGTTTGGCAATCAGCAAGAGATTTTCCCGCCCCGTGAGTATGCCGTCTACGGCGGCGAATTGCCCTGTAAGGCTTATGTTCTCACGTACCTCTTTGGACTGACGCTCCACGTCGAAGCCGCATACGCTCGCGCTACCGCCGTCAGGCTTCAACAGCGTTGAGAGGATGTTTATGGTGGTCGTCTTGCCCGCGCCGTTCGAGCCGAGCAAGGCGAAAATCTCGCCGCGCCGCACCGCAAAATCAGTGCCTTTCAGGACTTCCGTATCTTTGAAAGATTTCCGCAAATCCTTCACTTGAATTGCATTGTCTGTCATTTAA
>DASTEB010000647.1:0-5067 GCA_035710025.1 Chloroflexia bacterium | reverse complement strand
CACGACGAGGTGGTGACCCTTGTTGAACGCGGCGGCGACGGCCTTGGCCATGACGATCTGCTGGGAGCGGTGCTCGTAGCCCGGGAAGACCTGCGACATCGGCCCGCCCGGCCTCAGTACCGACTCGATCTCCTCGAACGGCACCGGCACGTCGCCTTCGTACTCCTCATGTACGGGCAGCGGCTCTTGTTCCTGCTCAGGCGCGCGCAGCAGGCCCACGTCGATCTCGGCCTCAGACATCCCCTTCGAGGCGAGCCGCGCTCGGATGGAGGAGCCCGCTGCGAACACGCTCTTCGACTTCTCGTACTCCACCTCGCGGAACAGGTGGCGCAGGGGCCAATCGCTTTTCTCGGTCGCCTTGCCGATCTCCGACAGCACCTCCAGCGGTATCTCCTCGATGCGCTGCCACAGCGCGAGGAATACCTGCATCGTCAGTTCCGCATCGGCCACGGCACGGTGGGCGCGCCCGTCCTGCGGGTCGACGCCCAGCTTCTCGGCCATGGCGCGCAGGTTGTATACCGCCGCCTCGGGCACGAGCAGCGTGGCAAGCTCGAACGTGTCCCACGGAACGTTGCGCAGCCGGATGCCGCCTCGCGCCAGCATCGCAAGGTCAAGCTCGACCGACTGGCCGATGATGGGGCTGTCGCCCACGAAGCGGATGAAGGCGGGCGCCACCTGCGCGAGTTGCGGGGCGCGGGCCACGTCGCTGGTGCGGATGCCGGTAAGCTGCGTTACCTTGTAGGGCACAGCCTGCGACGGGCGCACGAAGCTCTCCCAGCGGTCGACCACGTCGCCGCCCCGGAACTTGACCGCCCCTATCTCTATCACCTCGTCGCGCTCGGGCTGCATGCCCGTCGCCTCGAGGTCAAGTGCTATGTAGGTGCGCATGTGTGGCCCTGCCGCGGGACGGCTCTGCCCCGCGGCTACTCAGTACCCTCTCTCCTCGATGACCAGGTTGCGAAGCGGCTCGCCCTTGAGGAAGCGAGCGAGGTTGTCGCGGAATAGCTCGGTGACGCGGCGGTTGTAGTGCGGGTTCACGCCCGATATGTGCGGCGTGATGAGCACGTTCGGCATGTCCCACAGCGGGCTGTTCTCGGGCAGAGGCTCCTCCTCGAACACGTCCAGGCCCGCGCCCCGTATCGTGCCGTCGCGCAGCGCTTCGACCAGCGCCGCCTCGTCCACCAGCGCGCCCCGGCTGATGTTGACCAGCACGGCGTCGCGCTTCATCGCAGCAAGCTGCTTCGCGCCGATCATATGCTCGGACTGGGCGGTGCGCGGCGCGGCGATCACCACGTAGTCGGCCTGCGCCAGCGCTTCCTCGAGCATGGGCGCCGGGTAGAACCGCTCGACCGGCTCCCCCTCGGCCCCCGCGGCAGGCTCGGTGATAGAAGCGCGCACGGCGATAGAGCGCATCCCGAGCGCCTTGAACAGCGCCGCGGCTCGCCGGGCTATCGGCCCGTAGCCAACCAGGCACACCGTCTGCCCGTAAGCCTCCAGCGGGCGGTAGCGGTCCCACTTGTGCGCGGCCTGGTTGCGCACGGCCAGGTCGAACCCCCTGCTGAAATGGAGCACCATGCCCACGACGTGCTCCGAGATCGGAACCTCGTGCACGCCGCTCGCCGTGGTCACGAGCAGGCCGGGCTTGCGCGTGAACAGCCCCGCGCGGAACATGTGGTCCGACCCGGCGCTCGCAAGCTGCACCCAGCGCAATTCGGGCGCGCGGTCCACCCATTCGACGGGGAAATTGAAGCCGAACAGCACGTTGGCCTTCGCGAGCATCAGGTCGATGTCGGCGTCGGCGGCCCGCTGCCAGACCACCTCGTCATGCGGCTCCGCGCCAACGACCCGTGGCCCGTTCACGCGCAGCATGGTCATCTCCTCGCGCGTGTCCGCATTGTTGACCCAGGGCTCGTACACCCGCATGACGTGGACGCGCGGGTCGACAGCCGCGATGCTGCGGCAGAAGTCGTCCTCGAGCGTCTGGTTGACGAGCACGTTGATGCCGGCAGACGGCGCGATGCCGCCGCCGTGCGACAGGGGATCAGTCATGTGGGGACCTGATGGCAGGCGCCCTGGGGGCTCAAGCGCCATGCGTGCCGCGTTATCGCCTTTCTAGGCCGTGCAGCCGTTCGGTGCGTGCGTAGCTGAAGCGGCGGTGCGCGCTCGGAGCGCCCACCCTGCCGCGGTCTTCATTCTACACCAAGGCCTACCCCCGCGCAACCGAACGGGCGTTGCTGCTGTTGGCGTGATCGGGGTGACTGTGCTCTTGCTCAGCACAGTGTGGCACGGAGCGCTTGGCGAAACTGTGATCCTTGCTCCGGCCGTTGTGCTCGCCTCGGTCGCCTGGATCGCCGCAAACTCGGTGGGTGAGCGCGCGCTGAAGTCCGTGCTCGGCTCGTCTTCCTAGCTCTCGCTGCCGGGACGGGCAACACACCCCCCAATAGTCCCAAGGTTGTACCGTCTCTACGCCGCCTTACCATTCCGGCGGCCCTAATCCGGATGTACAATGGCCTTGCAGCGATCACCCGCGCGCCTGCAGTACTACGTTTAGGCGTAGGTCCGCTGCGCGAGGGGAACCACGCGGCCTTGCCGGCCGTTATATTGCCGGGGTAGATATTCGCGGCCTCACTCGCAGGGTCACGGGCCGCCACGCCATGAAGAACGTGCGCGCCGTATCAAAACTTGCCATCGCCGCGGCGCTGTTGTCCACGACCGCCCTGGCCGCGCCGTTCCCTTCGCCCACACCTGACCCGCTCGGCGACACCACTGCCGATCTCGTATTCGTGGGCGACGTTATGCTCGGCCGTTACGTCGGCCTGGCCGTCCCGCCCCGCGACCTCGACGCTCCCTTCAGGCCCATCGCGCCCTACCTCTCCGCCGCCGACCTCGCCGTCGGCAACCTGGAAGGGCCGCTCGTGCCCACGACGGTCATATCCCTGCCGCGCGTCCTGCCCAACCAGCTTAATCTCACGGCCGACGAGCGCATGGCCCCGGCCCTGGCAAATGCCGGGTTCGACCTGCTCTCCATCGCCAACAACCACATCTTCGACTCGCGCTCGGCCGGGCTGTACTACACCACTCGCGCTCTCGACCGCGCCGGAATCGCGCCCTTCGGCCTCGACTCCGGCCAGGGGCAGGCACCCGTCGTGCGGGATGTGCGCGGCCTCAAGATCGCCTTCCTCGCCTACACCAACGCCATGAACGTGCCCGGCTACCGCGGGGTGAGCATCGTCAGCCACCTGTCGAAGCGCAGCATGGAGCGCATGGCGGCCGAGATACGCGCCGCACGCGCACAGGCCGATGTGGTCGTGGTCATGATGCACTGGGGCACCGAGTACGCCGTGCAACCCGACGCCGCCCAGCATGCCCTCGGCCGGGCAGCCGCCGAAGCCGGGGCCGACCTCATCGTGGGCGCGCACCCGCACGTAGCGCAGGGCATGGACCTGCTCGACGTGGGCGGGCGAACGGTGCCGGTAGTCTACTCGCTGGGCAACGCCCTGTTCGACCAGGAGACCCCGGTCGAGCGCAAGCAGGGCCTCGCCCTCTCCGTTACGCTCGACCGACAGGGCGTGTCGCAGGCCCGCCTCGTGCCCATGCTGGTGGGCCGCAGCGCCGGGGTATATACCATGAACCTCGCCGACAACCACAACGACCAGCCCGCGCTCTACCGCGCCGCCCTCAGCACCCCGGCCTCGCTCAAATGGCACGCCGTGTGGGACGCATCCCGTCCCGGCACGGGCCTCGGCATCGGGTACGCCCGCACGGCCCAGCCCGACGCATGGCGCTCCTCGGTGGAAGACCTGGGCATGGGCAGCCCGGCACGGGTCGACCTGTCAGGCGGCATGCTCTCGGTGAGCGCCGTCGTCACGCAGACCGAAGCCGAGCCTTACTACCGCACCATTTGGACGAGCGATCCCGGCTGGCGCGTCACCGGTTACACCGTGGGCGACGCCGACGCGAACGGCACGCCCGACCTCGTATACACCCTCTGGAAGCGCCAGCAGACCTACACCCGCCCGCCCGGCGGCGGCCTCAAGGTCGACCCGCAGGGCGGCGACGTGCTGCCCCACATCTACGTCGAAACCTGGAAGGACGGCGAGATGCGCCCGCTGTGGCACGGCTCGCCCCGGCCCGCGCCTGCGCTCTCGGTGGCGGTTGCCCCGGTGGGCAGGGCCGGCAAGCCCCTGCTCGCCGTGCTCGAGAGCAGCGACACCGAGGTCGAGCAAAGCCCCGGCAGGCTTGCGCTCTGGGAGTGGACGGGCGGCTTCGGCTATGAGCTTGCCGGTACGGTGCCCGGCACCTACAGCGCCCTGTGGTCGGACGGCAGGGTGCTGCTCATGCGCTAGCGTTTGATATCACAGAAGGGGGACTTCATAGGACAACATCAGTTCTGCGCCGTCAACGACGACGGCCGCGAAGTAAATGGACCGCAGCGAGCTACTCGCAAGCATACACAGAAGCAATATCGCCGCGCCCCGAATCTAGCCTCCGGCGCACGCTTGGAAGAAGGAGAAAGGAAATGAACATGACGCTGAGGAAATATCTCGCGGGCGCGAGCCTGGCCGCCGCGCTCGCCCTGGGCGTCGCCGGTTGCGACCTGGGCGTGCCGACACCGACGCCCGCCCCTCCCCCGCCGGCGACGGCCACCACGGCCGCACAATCTACCGCAACGACGGCCGCGCAGCCCACGAGCACCACGGCCGAGGCCACCGCCACCACCGCCGGCCAGACCCTGCCTACCCCCGGCGTGGCCGAGCCGGGCATCACGCCCGCGGTGCGCGCCGCCATCCGCTTCGCCGACTACAACCTCGAGCCGACCACCACCGACCCGGTGCTCCAGCCCTACACGGTCGAACCGGGCCTGGCCAACGTGGAGAACGCGGGCGACTTCGAGCTTTCGCCCGCTGCGCAGGCGCTGATCGAGCAGAATGCCTTCGCCGCGCAGTTCCCCTCCGGCGAGCAGTACCTCCAGTTCTACCAGCTTTACGAGGACGGGCGCTACAGCGAGAAGCCGGTGTTCATCACCACCGACTCGGTGCTGCACGCCTACCACCTGATGTTCGACAA
>DASTEB010000646.1:0-8878 GCA_035710025.1 Chloroflexia bacterium | reverse complement strand
GAAGTTCTCGGCCAGCTTCACCAGCTTCCAGGGGAAGGTCTGTCCCTTTCCCGCGTATGAGTGCCCCATCGGCTCGCTCGCGTGCGTGAGCAGGGGCAGGCCGTGATGCTGGAGCACCTCGGCCGTCGCCGCCATGATGCGACTGTCCTCGATGTCGAAGCGCTGCCCGTCGGGTCCAAGCTCGCCCAGTCCCCGCAACCCCGCCTGAATGCACCGCTCAAGCTCCTGCGCATCCTTCGCGTCGAGCGGCTGGACGCACGCGAATCCGACGAGCCTGTCGGGGTAGCGCCGCACGGCGTCGATTATGTAGTCGTTGTGCTCCCGGCACAGGCCGCCGTCGCGCCACGGGAAGCCGAACACCACCGTGCGGTCCACGCCGGCCGCGTCCATCGAGGCGATCACGTCCTCGGCCGAAGCCAGCCTGTGCTTCGGGTCGTCGTACAACGTTGCGAACCACGCGTCGCGCTCCAGGTAGGCTGCGCGCGAGGACCGCATCTCGTCTGAGAAGATATGCGAGTGAAAGTCGATTATCACGTGGGCAGCTTACTAGCCCCACCAGACGTTGTCAACCGGTGTTTGGCCGGCGAATGAGAGAGGCTAAACAGGGGCTCGAAGTTTGACAGCGAGCGGCACTTTAGTTATAGTCTAGAATTGTGCTGTATTCCTCCAACGCCGGAGAGTGCGAACGTTGAAGAACCTACTAGGGCGCCTGATGAGCCGCCCCGCAGACGAGTTGCGAGCGATCGCGGGCGTCTGGGGCACAGTCACCAGGGACCCATCTCCCTCCCAGAATGATCTCGCCATAGCCGTCTACCATACTATGGTGGACCCTTCGGCTGTGCGAGGGGTGTGGGAGAACGTCGGCCCCGACGACCGCACTTTCCTCACCTGGCTGCTCGGCCAGCGGAACATGCTGGCTATCGTGGACGACCTGCCCGGCCTTGTCGACCGGCCGCCCGACGAAGTCGGCGCCATGCTCGAGAGAGTGCGCCGCGCCGGACTTGTGGACGTGGACGACGTCATGGTGCGGGGCAGCCGGGTCGTGTCCTCCGGAGACAACCTTTACGCGTGGGCTTCGCGCAACCAGCCCGAGGCGGTGCAGCGCCGCGTCGTGTCGATGGCCACCGAGATTGCCAAGATACTGCGCGATCTGATCGAGGAGAGCAAGCGCCCCGCGCCATTCGACGAGCCTTTCTCCGCGCTTCTCGACCGCCTGGAGCAGGCCGACGTGCAGCGCATCGCCGCGAGCTGGAAGCTGCCCGACGCGGGGCGCTACTACAAGTCCGAGCTTATCGGCGTGATGAGTGAGTTTCTTGCGACAGGGCAGGGCAAGACCGTGCTCCTCGGCAGTCTCTCACCGGCTTCGCAAACGCTGTTCGCCTTCGTCGAGTCGGAGGGCGGCCGCGCCGGCGCCCACCAGATCAAGCGGCATTTCGAGTGGGGCGAGCGCGAGTTCCGCGCCGCGAGCCTCGGCCTGATCCAGCGCGCGCTGGTGTGGGATGTGCTCGAAGGCGACCACCGCTTCCTCTTCATCCCGAGCGACGTGCTGAAGGCGGGCGCGGGCGGTCCCGTCAAGATCGCCCCGTACCTTCAGCCCAAGCTGGACGCGCCGACGCCGCTTACCACACAGTCGCGCTTGCCTTATGAGCTAACGTGGGATCTGCTTACGCTGCTGGGCAACGCATCGCAGCAGGAGCTACAGCTTACGCTGCAGGATACCCGCATCACGAAGCGGCTGGCGAAGAAGGTAAACGACAGCTTCCTTCAGGGCGAGGACCTCCGCGCGGGCACCGACTACATCGACCTCGTGGTGCATCTCGCGCAGTCGCACGGCCTGCTGGCCCCAACTGGCGGAGAACAGCCGACGCTCGCGCTAACCCCGCGAGTCGAGCAGTGGGCGAGACAGTCTTTCGAGGCGCAGCGCCGAACCATCTTCGGCCTGTGGCAAGAAGACCGCAAGTGGACCGAGCCTGCCACCTACGGCACGATCTACTGGTGGAACAGCGACATGACCGGGGCGCGAAAGCGGCTCGTTTCGCAATTGCTCAAGCTGCCGGTGGGCAAGTGGATTTCGCTCGAGGGCTTCCTCCGTACGATACACCTCACCGAGCCGTTCATCATCTGGAGCCAGGACGAGCTTGTGCGCCGCTACGGCCTGCGTGCCCTGCAGGGCTTCCGCGGCCACTGGTTCGACATCGAGGGACGCATCGTGGCCGATATGCTCCGAACGATGCTTTTCTGGCTCGGCGTGGTCGACCTCGGCAAGGACAAGCAGAAGCGCTTCATGTCATTCCGCGTGACCGAGAGCGGCGCGGCCCTGCTCGACCCCACCCGGCTTCCGTCCGATACCCAACCGCCACCCGCCCGCGCGCTGCTCGTGCAGCCCACCTTTGAGGTGCTGGTGCTGCACCCCGAGAGCGAGGTCATCTGGAACCTGCTGCGCTTCGCCGACCTGGTCAAGCACGACCGCGTTAGCGTTTACGCAATCAACAAGGAGAGTGTGCTGCGTGCCGTGGAGGCGGGCATGACGCCCAGGTACATCCTCGACTTCCTGCAGGAGAACACCGGCAAGCAACTCCCCCAGAACGTCGCGCAGTCGATCGACGACTGGGCGCGGCTTATCAGGTACGCAAACGTACACCGCGCAACGTTGATTGAGGTGGAGGATCCCTCGATCATGGACGAGATGGTGGCGTCCCGCAAGACGAAGAAGTACATCGTGCGGCGCCTCTCGCCCACCGTAGCAGTCGCCGCGCTGCCCGAAATGTCGGACGGTGCGCGCGACGACCCCTGGCAGCGGCTGATGAAGGAGCTGCGCGCCGCCGGATATGTCCCGCGCTTCACCAGCGAGATCTACGAGCCTTTGGCCGACGGTCCGGCTCTGCAGAATGTCGGCAGCCTGACGATCACGGGCCGCAACGAGATGCCGCGACCGGGCGCCGAGCGCGGTACGCGCAAATCGGGCGAACCGACCACCCGCCGCGGCACGGGGCGCGTGAAGTCGGGCAGCACCAGGGCGGCAGCCAAGTAGCCATGATAGCAGCACTCGAAGGCAAGCTCGCCGCTCAGGGCGCCGACCACGTCCTCATTAACGTGTCGGGCGTGTTCTACAAGGTCTTCATGCCCGGCACTTCCATTTCGACCCTCGGCTCGGTGGGCAGCACGGTGCGTGTGTACACGCACCTGTACGTGCGCGAGGACCAGATGGCCCTGTACGGCACTCCCGAGGAGCGACAGCTAAAGATGTTCGAGACGCTGCTGGGAGTGTCAGGTATCGGCCCCAAAGTCGCCCTCAACGTACTTAGCTCGATGCCGGTCGATGCGTTAGAGAATGCCATCGGCGCGGGCAACATCGATCTGCTGACGCGTATCCCGGGCATCGGCCGCAAAACCGCCACCCGGCTCGTACTGGAGCTGAAGGGCAAGATCGACATCATCACCGCCGCGGGCATCACCGCAAGCCCCAGCGCCGCGAGCGAGGTGGTCGAGGCGCTGACGGGCCTCGGATACAGCCCGCCCGAGATACAGGCCGCGCTGTCCGGGCTGCCGCAGGGCGAGGAGCTAACCACCGAGGAGATCGTTCTGCACGCCCTCAAGCGCCTGGGGCGCTGACCGTCTGGGTTCGGCCATGAACGAGCTTGTGCTGGCCTCAGGCTCACCCCGCAGGATCGAATTGCTAGCCAGGCTCGTGCCTTCGTTCGTGCCGGTGACGAGCGGCGCGGAAGAAGCAGGCTCCGACCTTGCCCCTCCCGTTGTCTTGCCGCCGCTCGTGCTGGCCCCGCCGTTCCCCGTGGCTCCCGAGGAGGATCCGCGCCTGTGGGCCTGGCGCAAGGCCATGACCGTCTTAAACCATCCCCAGGACCTCGCGCCCGGCGACCGCGTCGTGCTTGCCGCCGACACGATTGTCGTTGGCCCCGGCCACGTGCTGAACAAGCCCACCGACATCGAGGATGCGCGCCGGATGCTCAACTTGCTGCGCGGCACTTACCACTACGTCGTGACGGGCTTCGTACTGGCCCGCCGCCGGGACGAAGCGGTTGAGGCGACACACCACGAGGCGGTCATCTCGACGGTGTTCATGCGCGACTTTCCCGAAAGCGAGCTTGAGGCGTACGTCGCTACCGACGAGCCGTACGACAAGGCGGGCGGCTACGCGCTACAGGGCCTGGGAGGCAGGCTGGTGGACCGCGTGGAAGGCTGCATCAACAACGTGATCGGCCTGCCGGTGTGCACGGTGAGGTCGGCCTTGAAGGCGCACGGGGTCGAGGTGCTGCCGTACCCGTTCGGCGGATATTGTGCGCACTGCCCCCTCGTGACAGGCTAACGTGGGCTAGATGAACTCGGCGAATGCCTCGTTGCCCAGCAGGCGACCGCGCTCGGTCAGGCGCAAATGGCCATCCGCCCACTCCAGCAGTCCGGCGCTCGTAAGCCGCGCCATCTGCGGGCCGAAGACGCTTTCCACGTCTACGCCGAACCGCCGCACGAACTCAGCCGCGCTAACCCCTTCGTTCAGCCGCAGCCCCAGCATCATTACCTCTGACTGCTCCTGCTCAACATCCACGTGCTCGCTGTCCGCGAGGGCAGGGTCGCCCTGTCGCACGCGCTGAATGTAGTCGTCAGGTCCGAGCACGGTCGTGTAACGCGTGTTGCCCCAGTAGCCGCTCGCGCCCGGGCCGAACGCCAGGTAGCGCCGGTCGTGCCAGTAGGTCAGGTTGTGCTCGCACTTTCGCCCGCGAGTCCAGTTGGAGATCTCGTACTGGCGGTAGCCCGCCGCCCGAAGCCGCTCGCCAATTCGCTCGTACATGTCGGCCACCTCGTCCTCTCCCGGCACCGAAATGAGGCCGCGCATCACGCCGACGTACAGCGGGGTGTGCTCCTCCACGATCAGCGAGTAGGTTGACAGGTGCTCCGGCAGCGGGTCCAGTTCCAGCAACCGGTCGAGGGTGCCGTCGAGGTGCGCCAGGTCTTGCCCCGGCAGGCCGAAGATGAAATCGAGGTTGATGTCGTCAAAGCCAGCCTGCCTCGCCAGCCTGTACGACTCTATCGCCCCCTCCGCGCTGTGGATGCGGCCCAGCTTCTTCAGCATTATATCGTCGAGCACCTGCACGCCCATGCTGAGCCGGTTCACGCCCGCGCGCCGGTACCCCTCGAAGTTCTCCAGGCTGATGGTGCCCGGATTGGCTTCCATTGTCACTTCGATGCCCGGCGGGAGATCGTAGCGCCTGCGCGCCGCGTCAAGGATCCGAACGATTTGGTCGGGCGTCAGGACGCTGGGGGTTCCGCCTCCGAAGAACACGGTCGACACGCGCTGCCCGGCGCAGTCCGGCTCGCCGGGCAAGAAGCGCGATGCCCCGCGCGCGATATCGGCGCAAATCGCCTGCACGAAAGGTTCGAACCGGTCTTCCAGTCCCGCGTAGGAGTTGAAGTCGCAGTAGATGCACTTCGACTGGCAGAACGCTATGTGCAGGTACAGCCCGACCGGCTCCTCGCGCCAGTCGTACGCAGTGCTAGCGGGCTGAGACTCCGATACGCGAACTGTTTCGGGCTTTCTAGTCGTATTACCTGTGACGCCCATAGACGTTAATTATACCGCACTTCCTCAGAGTTCGAGCACGGCTCCGGGCGATTGTGAAATGGTTGACAATGTTTGTGACGGTTGATATACTCGCTCTGGTGCCGTGGAGCCGTAACCTACAAGAAGATGAGCCAAACGATGATACCTGATGCCGCCGCCGAATCACGGCTGAACCTCAAGCAGATCCTCGCTCCCGTGGCGGACGACATCGTCCTGATTGACGACCAGTTGCGCTCCATCGCGACGCTTGAATACCCCCTCGTCAAGACCGGCATCGAGGCGATCATCGCCGCGGGGGGCAAGCGTCTTCGCCCCGCAATTCTCTTCCTCTCGGCCCGCTTCCATAAGTACGACCTGCAGCGCCTGGTGCCGATGGCGGCGGCCATCGAGCTACTGCACACGGCCTCGCTGGTGCACGACGACACCATCGACCAGGCGCTTGTGCGACGCGGTCTCCCCACACTCAACTCCTTCGTAGACGAAGGCACCACGGTGCTCGTTGGCGACTATCTCTTCGCCAAGTCGGCCGTGCTCTCCACCATGGGCGGCGTGATGCGGGCCACGCGCATCTTCGCCGAGTCGCTTGTCACCATCTCCGAGGGCGAGATTGAGCAGAAATTCTCCACGCATGACATGAGCGCCACGCGCGAGCAGTACTTCAACCGCATCTACTCCAAGACCGCCGTGCTGTTCGCGGCGGCGGGTGAGATCGGCGCGGTGCTGTCCGAGGCGCCGGAGGAAGACGTGCAGCGGCTGCGCCAGTACGCGCGCCAGCTCGGGATGGCTTTCCAGATCGTGGACGACATCCTCGACATCCAGTCCACCACCGAACAGCTTGGCAAGCCGGTGGGCGGCGACCTTCGCCAGGGCACGGTTACTCTCCCCGTGATGCTGTTCCTCGAGCGTGCCGACTCGGAGAGCCGCGAACTGGTCCGCCGAGCAATCGAAGGCGGCGAGGACAACGAGGCGACGATCAGCGAAGTGCTCGCACGCATAAACAACTCGGACGCCATCGAGCGGACCAACGAAGTGGCGCGCAAGTTCGTGGAGGAGGCCCGAGAAGCGCTCGCAGGCTTGCCCGACGTTCCGGCCCGGCACTCGCTGCTCGACCTGGCCGACTTCGCAGTTCAACGCGGCTACTAACGACCGTGACTACTTGAGACCGTGGCGCTTGATGGAGCGCGACGGCCTTTGTCACGTGCGTTATGGTACAATTGATGTGGCGTTCTTGCGGGAACGTCTGCTTGAGTGCCGCGCAGCACGCCCATCGGCACGGCCCTCGCACATTTCAGGCGGAGAAGGTTCGACAAATATGGATCAGGTGCTCGCCGGCCTGAGACCTTTCAATCCCGGCGATATCGAAGCTCTGACGCGGCTGCTCATCGCAGCCCGAGCCTGGCCGCCCGCGGCCGTGCCCGCCCCCGAGGACGTGCTGCTGCGCTGGGAGCGCCGAGGGGTCAACCCACCGGCCGATGTCAGCGTCCTCCCCGATGATAACGGCGATCTAATCGCATTCGCCCAGGCGGTGTCGTTCAAGGACGGCACGCCACGCCTCGCGTTTGAGCTTGGCGTGCACCCCGAGAACCGCCGCCGCGGAATCGGCAGCGCGCTTTACCGCATGGTAACCGGCCGCGCTCGGGGTCTTGCCGTCGCGCACCTGACCTCGCCCGTATATCGCAGGGACGGCGAAGAGCGGCCCGAGTCGACCGGGTTCCTGGAGCGGCGCGGTTTCAGGCCCGACCACAGCTACTGGCAGCTTCGCCTGGACGAGATCAACCGGCAGCCACTTCCTCAGTGGCCCGGCGCCATCGGCGTTCGCACCTTCCGCGGCGACGACCGCGACGCCGAGACGTGGGCGCGCCTGATAGTCGAGGCGTTCGGCGAGGCTGCCACGGCCGAGGGAATCAGAGCGCAGATGCGCGAGCCGGGCGTCAGCCCCGACGGCTACTTCTTCGCGGTGGACCTGGAGACCGGAGAGGAGATCGGCACGAGCCGGGGCCGCATCGACATGCTGGGCGGCAAGCCGGTTGGGTACGTAGGAACGGTGGGCGTGATCCCGCGCTATCGCGGCAGGGGTATCGCCACCGCCCTCATGGGGCAGACGCTCGCCTATCTGGCCGGGCGGGGGATGTGCAGCGCAACCCTGTTCGTGGAGCACCGAAACATCGCTGCCAGGCGCCTCTATGACAAGCTGGGCTGGTATTCCGTATACCGCACCGACCACTACTGGAAGAGACTCGAGAGTGACGAAGAAAAGGCCGACGGCCGACACCGATAATACGGGCAACGGCCCTGACCATTGGCACGCGAGCGAGCGTACCATGCCCGGCCGCACCCTCGTCTACCTCGTCCGGCACGGCGAGACGCCCTGGAACGTGGAGCGCCGCTTCCAGGGCCAGCTGAACGTCGAGCTAAGCCCGGCGGGCCGCAAGCAGGCCGAGGCCGTTGCCGGATGGCTCGCGGGCAGGCCTGTGAAATTCAGCGCGCTTTACTCCAGCGACCTGCGCCGCGCCGCCGAGACGGCCGTCATCATCGGCCAACGAATCGGCGTCACCCCGGTGCTTGACCCACGCCTGCGCGAGATCAACGTGGGCGAGTGGTCGGGCCTGCTGGCCGATGAAGTGGAGAAGAAGTACCCCGGCGCGCTGGTGGAGTGGCACGAGCGAATCGACCGCTTCACAATCCCCGGCGGCGAGAGCATTCCGGCTGTGCAGAAGCGCGTGCTCGAAGCCTACCGCGCCCTGGTGGACCGCCACGACGGCGAGGCAATCGTGATCGTCTCGCACGGCGCGGCTCTGAGCGCGCTGCTCGTGGCCATGCACGACTGGGATCTCGTGGAGACGTGGCACTCTCGCAAGACCCGCATGGGCAACACCGGCGTGACTGTCGTGTCGTTCGACCACGAGAGCGCCAGCCACGACCTGCTCGCCCTCAACCTGTCCGAGCACCTCGGTGAGCCGTCGAGCCTTGAAACCACGATGGATCCGCGCATCCGTCCCGCAGCGACCTCCAAGTCTGAAGGGAGTTCACCAAATGACAGCGTTGTCTGACCCTCTCACTGCGTCAGGAACAGAAACGACGGGCGGCACCCTGCTGCTGACCGGACGCGAGGTCGCAAAAGAGATTCGCCAGCAGTGCGCGGTCGAGATCGAAACGCTCAGAGCGCGTTACAGTATCCTCCCCGGCCTTGCCGTCGTGCGCGTTGGACAGGATCCCGCCTCGATCAACTACGCCCAGCGGATCACCAAGTCGTTCGGCACAGCCGGACTGAGCGTGACCGAAATCGAGCTGCCCGAGAGCGCA
>DASTEB010000645.1:0-10139 GCA_035710025.1 Chloroflexia bacterium | reverse complement strand
GGCGGTGCCGCCGGTGATTTCGTACAGAGGATGCCCCATCAGGGCGTTCACCAGTGTCGACTTGCCCGAGCCGTTCGGGCCCATCAGCGCGTGTACCTCGCCGGGGCGCACCGTGAGCGAGACGCCCTTGATGATTTCGTTGCCTGCCACGGATACGCGCAGGTCCTTGATGACCAGCCCCTCACCCTGCGGGGTGTTCGCTACGGCCACTCCGCCTTCGCTCTGTGCCACGTTGTTGTCCATGTGTATTTGGTGCCTCCTGTGGTTAATGCCGAACCCGCTTCTGCGGCCAATTGTCGCTGTGTTATTCGGGCTTGCCCGCCGAGGTCACTCGCTCGGCAAACTCGATGGGTTGGGCGGCTGTGCGGTTCACGTGGAAGTCGCACGCGCAGGCCCCTTCGACGATGCGGCTGGACAGGTCGACGGTGACGCCGGGGCCGAGCAGGTCGGACAGCATCTCCTGTTCCATCTCGCAAATCTCGCGGTGGTTCATGGCTACGTCGAAGAAGGGGCAAGAGTGCGCCTTGAGCACGAATCCGCCGCTGCTCTCGACCGGGACCATGGATACCTCCATGCCGGTCGCGCCCATCGCGGCCACCAGGCCGAGCAGCTTCTGCGAAAGCTCGCTCACCTGCGTGGAGTCCTGCAATTTCTCACCCATGCGGCGGCTCACCCGGTTTAGCAGGGCGCGCAGGCCCTCGGTGCCGTTCATGGCAAGCGTCTCTTCGAGCAACAGCTGCGCGAGAGCCGCGTAGTCTTTGGGGAAAAGCTCCTGTGCCTTCGCGGTGAGGGAATAGACGTAGTAGGGGCGGCCGATTTCGCCGCGCACGCGCGTGGCCTGGAGGAAGCCCTCGCGCAGGAGATGGGCTACCTGCTCGCGCACCGCCGTCGTGGTGACGCCCATGGCGGCCTCAAGCTCCTTGACCGAGGCCGAGCCCTGGCGTTGAACTATTCGAAGTACCTCGGCGCGTGGCGAGCCTTCAAGCTCTCTTGGATCGCGCATCATACGTGCATTTCCTCCACTATTCGCCCCATCCCGCGGAAAAGGGCAGACCGATACCCGGTACCTATTATATCACGCGAGGCCGAGCCGAGTCAATTTAGACAGGGAAAACTGTAGAAAGTACCTGATGCGTGATAAGTGATGCATGAGTTGTTCCGAGGACTCGGGCTGACTCAGTACTACCCGGCCCGGGCCAAGGTCACGCATCACGAAGACCTGTCACAGAATCGCGGGCTATCTCGTCGTATGGTCGCCGGGCGCGATACCGGCGCATAGACAACACCACGACAGGAGAGACCATAATGAACACGAACACGCACGAGGTAGACGTAATCGTAGCAGGCGGCGGGCTTGCGGGCCTCGCAGCTGCCGCTTACCTGGCGCGCGATGGACGGCGCGTCGAGCTTTTCGAGCGGTCGGCGGGGCTGGGAGGCAGGGGCTCCACCCAGAACCACGACGGCTTCCTGTACAACAAGGGGGCGCACGCCGTCTACGAGAAAACGCCCGCGGCGGCGGTCCTGCGCGAGCTTGGGGTGAAGTTCACTTACGGCTCCCCGGCCAACGTCAAGTTGCTGTACGGCGGCCAGACTTACCCGCTGCCCGACACAGCCCGCACACTCTTCGGCTCGCGGATGCTCGACTTCGGCGCGAAGATCGAGGCCTCCAAGCTGCTGATGTCGCTGATGAAGATGGACGCGGGTACGGTGGCCAGTGTCAGCCTCGGGCGCTGGCTGGACGACAACGTACGCCACCCGGCGGTGCGCGCCTTCGTCGAGGCGAGCGTGCGCGTGGCCGTGTACACCGACGCGCCGTACACGCTCAGCATGCAGGTGGCGGTCGAGCAACTGCAGAATGTGCTGGGCGGAAAGATCTACTACGTAGACGGCGGCTGGCAGGTGCTGGTGGACGGCATCGCCGAGATGGCCCGCGAAGCCGGGGCGGTGCTGCACACCGGGAACCGCGTCGAGCGGGTGTCCCGCGCGGGCGGTGCGTGGGAAGTCGAGCTTGGCGACGGCACGGTGCGGCGCGCGGCATCGGTAGTGCTGGCGATGTCCCCGACCGAGGCATCGAAGATCGCGGACGGCGAGGCGGGAGAGACGCTTGGCGCGTGGGCGCGGCAGGCCGTGAAGGTGCACGCCGCGACACTCGACGTGGCGCTGAGGCGGCTGCCACAGCCCGACACGGCAGTCACCATAAGCATGGACGGGCCGCACTTCCTGACCACCCACTCGCACTTCGCGAAGCTGGCCCCTGAGGGGAAGGCGCTGGTATACTCCATCAAGTACCTCGCGCCGGGCGTGCCTAGCGACCCGAAGGTCGACGAGCGCGAGCTTGAGGCTATGTTCGATATCGCCCAGCCCGGCTGGCGGGACGAGGTGATCGAGCGCCGCTTCCTGCCCAACCAGATCGTATACAACTGGCTCGCCACAGCGGAGGCGGGCGGCCTTGCCGCGAGGCCCGGCCCGGCGGTGCCCGGAGCGCCCGGCCTGTTCGTGGCGGGCGATTGGGTTGGGCCGCGCGGATCGCTCGCGAGTGCGAGCCTGTGGAGCGCACGGACGGCCGCACAGGCCATAGTTGCCGAGAGGAGAGAGGCCGCTCAGGCGGTTGCCGCCTGACGGCGCACCGGCTATGGATAGCGTCGAGACTTTCAACCAACACAGGGGACTGCTTTTCTCGATAGCCTACAGGATGCTGGGCAGCGCGGCCGACGCCGAGGACGTGCTGCAGGATGCGTTTCTGCGCTGGCAGAACGCGCCCGAGGCCGAGGTGCGCTCGCCCAGATCATACCTGACGGCTGTCGTTACGCGGTTGTCGATAGACGAGCTGCGCTCGGCGCGGGCGCGCAGGGAGGTATATGTGGGAGAGTGGCTGCCCGAGCCTGTGCCGACCGCAGGGTCGCCCGAGCTTTCAGGCACGGTGGAGCTTGCCGAGACGATCTCGACCGCGTTCCTGCTGCTGCTTGAGAAGCTGAACCCGGTCGAGCGGGCGGTCTTCTTGCTGCGCGAAGTGTTCGACTACGAGTACCCGGAGATCGCCCAGATCGTGGGCAAGAGCGAGGCCAACTGCCGCCAGATGGTGCGCCGGGCAAGACAGCACCTGCGCGAGGGGCGGCCTCGCTTCCGGGTGTCTCGCGAGCAACAGGAGGCGATAGCGCACAAGTTCCTCGAGGTGTGCGCCGGGGGCGACATGAACGGCCTGCTCGCCATGCTGGCCGAGGACTCGGTGCTCGTGGCCGACGGCGGCGGCAAGGCACGCGCGGCTATGAACCGCATCTACGGGCGCGAGAAGGTAGCCCGCTTCGTGTTCGGCGTGATCGAGAAGGTACTGCGCGAGAATCCGGGCGCAGCCTTCACGGCCACGGTCACCGAACTGAACGGGCAGCCCGCTATCGCCAGCTATATCGACGGCGTGCTCAACTCGACGCTCGAGTTCGAATTCGACGGCGAGCACATTACGAACCTGTACACCGTGGTCAACCCGGACAAGCTGGAGGGCGTGGCCCGCGCTGCCTCAGGTTGGAAGCGGCTCACAGTAGCCCAGTAGCGGGGGCGCGCCGTTCGGGCTAGTCGGAAAGCGACTCGGCCAGGGCCTCTTCGCCCAGATCGAAGCGCTCCTCTTCCTCTTCGGTGAGGGGCCGGGTCGGACGCACGGGGCTGCTGTGCACCCACAGCGCGGCGATCATAAGCGCGTCCACGATCCAGTGGGCGAGAATGGGGCCGAGCAGGTTGCGCGTGCGCTCGCGCAGCAGGGCGAAAATGATCCCGGCGAACCCGGTGGTGACCATGCCGCCCGCGACAGCCGTCGGCACGACGAAGGGCCTGACCACGGGTCGCGCGCGCTCGGGCACGCGCAGGGTGTCGGCGATGTTGGTCTGCTTGGCCGAGGTGTAGGTCACGGCGAGATGCCAGGCGGCGAAGGCGGCCGCGCTCCACAGCACCGAGGTCCTGACCGAGTAGCTGCGCCGGAGCGCGGAGTAGAGCAGCCCGCGGAAGGCAAGCTCCTCGAACAGGGCGATGCCGATGGGCACGCGCAGTAGCACGTCCTCGAGCATCTCGCGCCGGGTCATCCTGGCGACGGGGCCGTACTCAAGGGGTGTATCGAGCAGCACCGGGCGGCGGAAGAAGAGCAGCGGCAGGATCGAAAGGCCGATGCCGCTGGTGATGCCCTCGCCGATAGAGCGGGCCAGCCCGGGCGCACGAAGCCCGGTAGCCGGGATGCCGCCCGGGCGCCGCGCGGCGTACAGGAGCATCACGCCTATCACTACAGGGTTGAGCCGGCGGAACAGCGCCTCGGGGAAGCGCTTGCGTGCTTGCGCCCAGATCGCCAGCCCGTTGCTGTAGGTAACGAGCAGCGCACCGAGCGCCAGCGGCTCGGCGGCCTCGCTCCAGTCGATGCGCGATTGAATGCGTCCCATCACCCCCGCTATATCCGCACAAGTCGTACCGCCATCGAGGATGCCGAGCTGCAATTAGCGTCCCCGCTTGATGTCGTCGAAGGGACGGAGCGCGCGCCGTGCTTTGCACGGCGGCCTCACGCCGGGTGGGTCTGCGCCGCGGCGGGCGCGGCCCCCTGCGGTAGAGCGGGCGGCTCGGGTTGCGGTCCGGTTAGGCGCTCGCGCACCAGGCTTACGAACGCGGCCGGAGCGTCCACGGCGGCGTAGACCTGCCGCACGGGCGCACTGTCGGAGGTAAGGCGCTCGATGCGCACGGGGGTGCGGAGGCGTATGAGCACGTCGGCTTTGCCGCCCACGGCGAAGTAGCCTACCTCCCTGTCTTTCAGCACGTACACACCCTCGGTGCGGTTGCCCAGCATCTTGATGGGGGCAACCTCGACCGACTCGATGTCCGTATAGGGGATGGTGACGCGGCCGAGCAGGCTGTAGTGCAGGCGCAGCGATTCCTCGCCTACACGGTGGGGCAGCATTCGGAGCGAGGACGCGTATCCGGCGATCCAGAGCAGGCCGTAGACGGCAAGCACGGCCAGAAGCACCCGCAGCCAGGTCCAGGGGATGAGCAGCTCGAACAGGAACAGCTCGACGGGGGTGGTGAACAGGATCAGGCCGAACAGCGCGCCCACCGGCGAGCGCTTGTGGTAGGCGAACTCGTTGGCAGCGAGGGGACGGCGGTTGAAAAGCCGGCGCCAGAGGTTGACGAACACGCGAGGCTCGAGAGCTATCACGCGGGCAATCGGGCGCGGGAAGATGACGGTCAGGCCGTCCTCGATGGCACCTTCGACGTCAAGCCCGGCCGAACGGCTGCGGCGGTAGTGCAGCACCATCGCGACCACCTGCCGGGCGGCGAATGCCAGGGCGACAAGCTCGAGGGTAAGCCCCACGACAAGCGCGGTGCCGGGGTCGAGCACGCCTGATACCACCAGAGCGATGTCGACGAGCAGCACCAGCGGCAGGGCTATCTTGAAGAACCTGTCCATGAGCGCCACCTCACTTCATTGTGAAGTATATCACAATTATAGGGGGTGAGAGGCTGGAGTCAATCGGCCGGACGGCGTAGTCTGTCCGGCACGGTTGCGTGCGCGGGGGAAAATCTATCGCGGGCAGGTGTTCGTACACAAGACATACGCGGATCCACTCCTGCCGGAGGGGCCGCGGCGAGAGCAAGAGACCCGCGCCCGCAAGGGTACGCGAGCGCGATCTCGTGAGGAGACAGCCCCGAAATGTATCAACGAAGATGACAGGAAAGACTGCAGACCCGTGGAGATAAATTGGGTATTGCAAAAAGGCACATTTCGGGCTATCATCTGTAGCATGCATGACCGGCGCTCGCGGCATGCAGGAGCTGCACAGCACACACAACACAGGAGGTACGGGAAAATGAGGAAGTTCGCTATTATGGCTGTCGCCGCGATGGCGCTTTTCGCCTTCTCGGGCATGGCCTACGCTCAGGGCGACACGGTTACCGTTACCATGAACGAGCAGAACGGATCGGGGCAGATCGGCGCTGCCGCGCTGGTTGACGCGGGCAACGGCCAGACCGCCGTCGCGATAAACATCACGTCCGGGGCAGAAGGCGTCGGCCAGCCTGCCCACATTCACAAAGGCACCTGCGCCAATCTCGACCCGAGGCCGGCGTTCCCGCTGACCGACGTGATGAACGGCACCTCAGAGACCATCGTCAACGCGAGCTTTGCCGAGCTGACCAGCGGCCAGTACGCCGTGAACGTACACAAGTCAGGCACCGAGGCATCTACCTACGTGTCTTGCGGCGATATCGCGGCCATGGTGACGGGCGCTCCCGCCCCCGCTCCCGAGACGGCCCCCGCGCCGGCTCCCGAGACCACCACGGGGGCCGCCCCCGAGGCCGGCACCACGGTCGGTATGCCGCGTACCGGTGCGGCCGACTTCAGTATCGCGGCAGCGCTGGTATTGCTGGCCGCCTCGATCTTTGGCGCGGGCCTCACTCTCGCCCGCCGCAGGGTGTAACAGGCTTTCCCGACCGGGCCTCCTCCCCACCACGGACGGGCCAACCACAATAGCAAAGGACCGGACGCACGAGCGCGCGTCCGGTCCTTCGTTTTGCCCCGGCAGGGTATTCTAACTGTCGCCGCGGTCCTTGTCGTAGAAGGGGTTGCGGCCCGAAACGCCCGACTGGCCCATAGCGGGGTTGGCGTCGTCGGCGCCCGCCAGGGTGGGATCGCGGCCCTCGGCAAGGCGCTTGAACCGCCCGAGGTCCTCTTCGACGCTGCGCTCGAGTGTACCTGTGACCGCGTCGCCGATGGCCTCAAACCAGGTGGGATCGTACTCGATCACGACGTGCATGTTGGTGATGTTGCCGCGCTGAGACAGGTTGACGGCGCCCGCGTTCTCGGCGCCCGAGGTAGAGCGCCAGGTCACAGTGCGGTTCTCCACCAGGCCCTGCACCCTGGCGTCCCATTCCTTCTCGAACGGGCCGATCTTGGCCTTCCAGTGGTATGTGTCCTCGCCGGTCTTGCGGACCGAGTCGACGTTGTCCATGAAAGTGGGGAAGTTCTCGAAGTCGGTCCACATTTTGTAGACCCTGTCAATGGGTGCATTGACGGTGATGTCTTTCTCTACGCGCATGGTAACCTCCTGTATGCTGCGGTGGCTTCTCGGGGCCATGAGTGCAAGGAACGTACCATGAGGGTAGGGGTGAGGGGTGAGGGGTGAGGGGTGAGTAGCACGCTGCCCACTCGTCCCTCACCCCTGACCACTAAGAAAGGCGCCCGGCTGGAGTGCCGGACGCCTTGATGGTGGAGCTGAGGGGAGTCGAACCCCTGTCTAGAGAGCTCTGCCAGAGATATGCTACAAGCTTAGTCCGCGTATTAGTTCCTCGCGCATCGCCCCTCCACGGACGGAGTGGCCACGTGCCAGCCTGTTGGTCTTAGGCCGCCCTTCCCAGGCGCTAGAGCGGCAGCACCCCCGTTTGTGTCGCCCGGGTCCCGCCACCGGGGGTTAGGCGGGCCGGACGTCGCTACTTAAGCAGCAGCGAGAGCGTAGTTCTTGTTGCCAGTTATGGCTTTGTCCCTGATTAACGAGGTAAGGACACCTCGGCTTGCAATCCCTAAACATCCTTCCCTATCGAAGCCAATCAGCCCCGTGTGAGTTTGTTTAGACTACGCTCATTATCGCGTATTCGGTTGTTAATCCGCGTCGACGTAGCGGTTGCGCTGGCGGAGCGCTCGTTCGATCTCGCGCTCGGCGTCGCGTTCGGCCATCGCGTCGCGCTTGTCGTAGAGCTTCTTGCCGCGTGCGACCGCCAGCTCTACCTTTGCCCTTCCGCGCACCATGTGTATGTTGAGCGGGATGATCGTGAGGCCCTTCTGCTCGACCTTGCCGCGGAGATAATCTATCTCATTGCGGTGGAGGAGGAGCTTCCGGCGGCGGGTCGGCTCGTGGTTGAAGTGGGTGCCCGCCTGCGGCCACGGGGAGATGTGCGCCCCGATAAGCCATGCCTCGTCGTTCTCGATCCGTACGTAGGCTTCCCGTATGTTGGCTCGCCCGGCCCGGATGCTCTTGATCTCAGAGCCGACCAGGGCGATTCCCGCCTCGATAGTCTCCTCGACCGCGTAATCGTGCCGGGCCTTCCGGTTGTCGATTACCGGGGTTCCGCCGCCCTTACGGTCTGCCCGCGCGCTGCTCATACGTGGTAATTATACCAGAATCGGGGGGTGAGGGCAACGTGATGGTCCTGATGCGTGATGCGTGATGCGTGAACTCTCATGAGCACCGGGGCGTACTCAGCACTACCTGATAAGGATATGCTCACGCATCACGCATCACGCATCACGCATCATTTCACCGCAGGTGCGGTATCACTTCCTCGGCGAACAGCTGCAGGGTGTCGAACTTCGTCAGGTCGTTGCGGAAGTACATCACGAAGTAGTCGTAGCCTGCGTCCTTGATAGCGCCCAGGTAGTCAACGACCTCCTGCGGGCCACCCGTCATGACGCGCTGCCTGTACTCGTCCAGGCTGACCTCGGTCCCCGACAGCTTGCCGAACTGGGCGCGAGTGCGCGCGGTCACCTTCTCGGGGTCCTCGCCGGGGGGGACCAGGGTGACGAACGCGTGGGCCGACTTGATGATGTCGTCGAAGTTGCGGCCGACGTTCTCGCAGTGCCCTCGGAGCACCTCCAGCTTGTGGCGGTAACCGTCGGGGTGGCGCTCGGTCACGTTCATGGCGTCGCCGTACTTGGCGACCAGCTTGAGCGTGACCTTCTCGCCCCCGCCGCCGATCCAGATGGGGATGTGCGGCTTCTGCACGCCCTTCGGCTCGTTGATAGCGCCCTGCACGTTGTAGAACTTGCCCTCGAACGTGGCGTAGTCCTCGGTCCACATAGCCTTTATGATCTGCAAAGCTTCTTCAAGCTGGCGCAGGCGGACCGGCCCCTCGGGGAACTCGTAGCCGTAGGCTCGGAACTCCTCCTCGTACCACCCGGCGCCGATGCCGAAGTCGAGCCGCCCGTGGGACAGCACGTCCACAGTCGAGGCCATCTTGGCGAGGAGGGCGGGCGGGCGGTAGTTGTTGCACGTCACCATCTGGCCGACGCGGATCTTCTCGGTGTCGCGGCAGAGCGCGGCGGTCGAGATCCAGCACTCGAAGTTGGTTTCAAGCTCGGGCGTGGGCACCGTGTGGAAGTGGTCGTACACCCACACCGAGTCGTAACCCAGGCGCTCGGACTCTTGCGCGAAGCGGGTCATGTGCTCGTACTTCTCGACCGGGTCGGGGATGTCGAGCAGGTCAAGGCGCCAGCCCTGGGGTGTCATGGTTCCGAATTTGATGGCCAAGGGTTGTTACCTCCAACCGGGGTAGTTTGACGTTGGCGGACCGGCGCGAGGCCCATAACCGGATGCTGCGAGAAGCGGGCCACGCCGCGCCACCGAACAGTATAACGCAGCACGTGCCGTGCCGCACGGGACAGGGGGCGAGGGGTGAGGGGTGAGGGACGAGTTACGGGTGGGCAGTGGGCACTGTGCCACTCACCCCTCACCCCTCACCCCTGGCCACATGTTATATACTGTTGGCTGAATACGAACGTGGACGGCCGGGGCGCGCAACGAGTCCCGGCGTCCTTTGCGAGGGAGGATGCGATGGTAACGAAATACGACCCGGCGACACAGCGGCCCAGCGACCTGCGGGCCGAGGATATCGAGCCGGGCACCTGCCGGCTGGGCTACGTGAACGGCAAGCCGGTTGCGATCTACAACGTGGACGGCGAGTTCTACGCCACGCAGACCGACTGCACCCATATGGGCGGCCCGCTGTGCGAAGGCTCGCTGTGGGCGCACATCGTCACTTGCCCCTGGCACGGCTCGCAGTTTGACGTGCGCGACGGCAAGGTGGTGACCGACCCGGCCGACGAGCCGCTGAAGACCTACCCGGTGCGCGTGGTTGACGGCCTCATCGTGATCGGCGGGCTGGAAGACTAGCACCGAGATGACCGTATCGTACTGGCAGGACGCGAGCGCCGAGCGCACGGTCGAGTGCGACGTGTGCGTCGTGGGCGCGGGCATAGTGGGGTTGTACCTGGCGCGGGTGATCGCGGGGCACGGCAAGCGCACGGTGGTGCTCGAGGGGCGGCACGTAGCAGCGGGCGCGTCGGGGCGCAACGCGGGCATGGTGCTCACCGGGGCGGCGCACTACTATTACGATGCCATCCG
>DASTEB010000644.1:0-5337 GCA_035710025.1 Chloroflexia bacterium | reverse complement strand
GATCATCTGCGTCCGCCCCGTCACCGGCTCAAGCTCGTCCAGGGTCGCCGCCAGGGCGGAAAATGGCATGGGCATATGGGGGATCACTCCTTTATGGTGGCCGTATATTGTAGCTCAAGACGATTATAGCGGCGCCTGCCTGGAGCGGCAAGAAGTGCAAAACGCACCCGGAAGGTGCGTTAGACGGTGTCGGTCTTAAGCCGGGGCGGGGCGAGCCGGTCGATTTCTGTGTGTGCCTGCGCATCGGCGGGCGTTATCTCGAGCAAGGCAAAAGTCGGTGCGTCGTACATCTGCCTCAGCTGGACGTTGACGTTCAAGCGAGTACCATCCGGATGCAGTAGAGTCGCTTCTTGATGATCCACGAATGCGGGCCTAACGGGAAGCGAGTGCCAGACCGCTTCGGCGCCCGGGTAGCGCCTTATGCGCTCCTCAATTTCCAGGTACCACGAATCGAACTGGTGCTCGGCGAAGCGCAGCTTGAAAATGGCGGCTCTCATAGAGAAGGCGCGGAGCCGCACGTCATCCGGGTACCGAGTGTACAACGGCGAGGATGGGTCGATGATGCTTTGCAGCACGTGCTCGCCGATCGTCCGCTCGTACTCCTCGTCTGTCAGCCCGAGGATCCGGCGGTATCGCGGGCTTCTGTACCTGACTGCCCATCGCGTGTCCAGCAGGAGGACTATCAGGTCGCTTTCGTCGTACTGCGCTTTCACGGTCTTGACGTGATGCGCTATTTCCTCGGCCGTAGGCTCCGGTAGCTCAATCTGGAACACGGCGGCCCGCTCTTCCGGGGTGGCCTCGATCGCGTCGAGGATCGCCTCCACCGTTTCGCGCTTGGGCACGCCGGAACGTGCCTCGGGCCGTTCGACCCGACTGATGAAGGAGGTGTGCTTGCCTGCGCGGCGTGCTACCTCGTTCTGCGAAAGCCCGCGCCGCTTGCGCAGCAGGCCGACACGCCAACCGATATCCGCCGTCATTGGGCGGTGGTCTCGATTATTTGACGACATGGTAGATACCAGCGGACAGCAGCCAGGTGGTATACGCCGCTTCAGCAATAGTAAGCGTGACGGCCCTGGATGTCCCTAAACAGTATACCTTATGTCGCCCGATTTAGCGCGTGTGGAATACAATTTCGTGAGCGCAAGTCTGACGAGCAGCCAAACGAGGACCGGCGCCCCGGGGCCGGTCCTAGCCACAAGCGCCCTACCTGAGTGTCGAAGGCAAGATACCGAGCTGGCTGCGGTACTTGGCTACCGTGCGCCGCGCGATGCGGATGCCGCGCTCTCTCAGCCGGGCAACAATCTCACGATCCGCCATCGGCTTGCCCTCGCGCTCGATGATCTCCTTGATGATGTCCTTGACGCTGAGTGATGCCGTGAAAAAGTCGGAGAACGGCACAACCTGCCTGTTGGGTAGCATGATGTACTTGCCGGCCGTTGCCCGGCTAACGGTCGACTCGTGCAGGCCCGTGGCCTCGGCCACCTGCGCCCTCGTGAGCGGCTTGAGGTGACGTACGCCGTGCCGGAGGAAGTCCTCCTGGTACTGCAGCAGCGTGTTGGCGATCTTCGACATAGTCTCGCGCCGCTGCTTGATGTTGGACATGAACAACTTGGTGCGCGTCACGTACTGCTGGATATGCCTCTTGTCGTCCTCTGAGAACGATCCAACCTTACTGCGCAGGTCCTGGGCCATCTGGTGATAGAGCGGGTTGAGCCGCATAAAGAACCGACGCGACTCCACCACCTCGACGGTCATTACTCCGTCAATTTCGCGAATGATCACGTCAGGCGCGACGTACTGCGCCTTCGACTGGCTGCCCCAGGTCGTCACGTCGTCCGTCGAAATAGTCACCGGGTACGGCGTCAGGTTCGTCTTGATGTATTCGCGCGCTTCCTCGACTTCTTCAGCGCTTATGCCGAGGCGCTGTGCGATCAGGTTGTACTTGTGCTCGCCTAACTCGATGAAGTAGTCGGTCAGTATCTCGCGCACGTACGGCGGTTCCTCGCCCGCCTCGGACTTCACATAGTCCAGCTGCAGCAGCAGGCACTCGCGCGGGTCGCGTGCCCCGATACCGGGAGGTCCCGTACGCTGCACAACCTTCAGCACGCGCTCGGCCTCCTCAAGCTCGATCCCCAGGTCGTCGGCAATCGTGTCGATGTCGCACGAAAGGAATCCACGGTCGTCCAGGCTGCCCAGTATGTATTCGGCCACCGGCATGTCCTGCGGCGCCAGTGCCGAGCGCAGATCGATCAACAGGCGCTCGCCCACGGTCGGCTCCGAGGCGACGAGTGATACGGGGTCAAAATCGTCGTCGTCTGAGCCGCCGGACAGGCCCGAAGAGAACGGCTCGTCACGGTAGCCGAGCGCGCCGAAGACGAACTCGTCGGAAATATCGTTAGTCGCAGTGGATTGGGAGGCGGTGCGGCTGCAATTCACGCATATACCGTTCTTGAGTTGCTCGCCGCAAATGTTACACGTCTGGTGTTCAACGATGTCGAAGGCGGGGTTCTCGTCGGCTTCCTGTTTGATCAGCTCCTGAAGCTCCTGCGAAGAAAGGGCCAGTATGTGGTTCACCGCGATGAGAGTGGGAGACACTCTCATCTGTTGCTCGACATTCATGTCGATCGAGATATCCATTGGTCTCACCTACACCATTCTTGACTGGGAATGAAACGTCGCCAAGTGCGTTGGGACACCCGGACTACTTGCTGCCGTAGGCACATTGATAAGCCGGGCGGGAAAATCGTCAAGCCGCTTTTGGGCAAGAACCGTGCCACTTTGTCATACTATGGCCCCAGAATCCGATTCGCTGATTAGGTCTTAAGGAGTATTGACTGGTACACATCGCGGTGCTATACTGGCGAAGATCCTATCAAGAGGAGTGGTGTCAATGAACTTCATCGCATCCAACCGCACTGCGGGAATCGTCCTTGGCTTTGTCCAGGGGAGGAGTCTGCCCACTTCGAGATAGGTGCAAATTCGCAACCGATCTGCCGTGGGCGCTCCCAAGCACCCACGGCCTTTTTATTGGCGGAGACACCGCCTACTCCGAGGCCGATGGGAAACCCGAACCCACCGGCCTTTTGCTTTCACCTTCCGTTTCAACTGCGCGCAGCCTGCATCTGCCGCAAGGGGGCACCGTGAATTATCACGAACAGAGAACTGAACTTCGATCGCTTGCGAACCGCCGGCTCGCCGAGGCGGCCCTGCGCCACTACAGCCTGAGCGGCGCGAGGCTGGTCCTCCTGAGCGATGCCGGCAATCTGCTCTACAAGGTCACCGTACCGGACGACGGCGCCGCCATCTACCACCCGTATCTCGGCCGCATCAACGGCCAGCAACTACTGCTGCGCATCGAGTCGGCTGCCGAGCAGCGCGTCGCCTCAACCTACGCGGAGCTGATTCTGCTGGCGACACTGCTCCGCGATACCGACCTGGCTCTTCCCGAGCCGGTGCCCGCCACGAGCGGCGCGCTCGTGCCCGAGGTCGAGCTGGAAGAGGGCGTTGCAACCTGCCAGTGCGTGCTGTTCCGCTGGCCTGAATTGGCGTTCCCCGAGAGGGCGCTTGGGCGAGCTTCGCGGTGCATGGCTAATTAGCGCGAGGCAGCACAACCTATAGAAGATCGGGATGAGGGTCGGTGGCGACAGTGCCGCCGGCCCTTCGCCGTTCGCACGAATCGCTCTGGCACGCTAGTTGCATGCTCGTTTCCAGGTCCTTCGCACCACACCCCACTATTAGACTATTCGCGTTCCGTCAAAGCCGCGGACCGGACAGGCCTGTGCTCAGGCCAGGGAGTTATAAGCCCGAAACCAACCATAGGAGCAGGTAACTAAACATGGATGCCGACCAAGAATCAGTCTTGCTGGCGAACAACGCAGGCGGCGAGGTCTTAGTCGAGCCAACAGATGTCGGTAAGCTCAAAGTTCCGGTACTTCCTCTTATTGACGGCGCAATCTTCCCGAAATCGGTATTTCCTCTGACGCTTCGAGGTGAGCAGGCAGAAACGCTCGTCGCCGCTGCCAGGCAGGCCGGGGGCTACGTCGCGGTCTTCCAGCAGCGCTCGCGGGCCGGCGAAGTCGACTCGATCGACGATCTTCATCGCGTCGGCACCCTCTCGCGCCTAACGGACGTACGCCACGGCGAACACGGCACAATCGAGGCTGAGGCGGTGGGAGCGATTCCCGTACGGCTCGCCAGCGTGCTGCAGTGGGATCCACACATCAGCGCGGAGGTTGAGCCGCTGCATCGTCAACAGGACGACGCCAACACTGTCGCTCGCCTCAGGGAGCAGGCCGCGCTGCTTTACCGGCAATTACTGGAGCGCGACCCTTCGGCCGCGTCCCGCCTGCTGCCCATCCTGGACGAGGCACACAACGGCGACGAACTCGCATACCTGATCGGCTCAACCATCCCCATCAGCCCCCAGGCCAGGCAGTCGTTGCTGGAGTTGCGCAACACGTCGCAGCGGCTCGCCCGCGTGATCACCTACCTGAAAAAGGCGCTCGACCTCGGCGCTGCCCAGATCGGCCGCGCGGCAATAGCCCCCGAAGCTCCCCACGACCAGGCCTCGATAGACCTTGCCGAGCTTGAGATCCGCATTGAGGGGGCCGGGATGTCGCCCGAAGCCGAAAAGGTAGCCAGTCGCGAGCTGGACCGCCTGGCCACTCTCACCACTGCATCGCCCGACTACAATCTTGTGCGGACGTATCTGCAAACGTTGGCCGACCTCCCGTGGCGGCCCTCGCCCGAGGGCGACGTTGACCTCGGCAAGGCGCGGACCCTGCTGGACCGGGAGCACTACGGAGTGGCCGACGTGAAGAACCGCATACTCGAACATCTCGCCGTGCGTAAGCTGCGCAGCGAGCGTGCGCACGACAACTCCGGTGAGCTTGTGCCGCACACACTTCCTTCTCGCCAACCGGTGCTGTGCCTACTCGGCCCACCGGGCGTCGGCAAGACGTCGCTGGGCCGCTCAATCGCCGCGGCACTAGACCGGCCGTTCGTTCGCATCTCGCTAGGCGGCGTGACCGACGAGGCCGAGATACGAGGCCACCGCAGGACGTATCTGGGCGCGATGCCCGGTCGGATCATGCAAGCGCTGCTGAGAACCGGTAGCAACCGTCCGGTCATCATGCTGGACGAGCTGGACAAAATCGGTCCGGGCCCGAAGGGCGACCCGGCGGCCGCTGTGCTCGACGTGCTCGACCTTGAGCAGCAGCGTGAGTTCGTCGACCTGTACATTGACGTGCCGTTCGACATTTCGCGCATCATGTTCATCGCCACCGCAAACACGCTCGACGGCATGCCCGACGCGCTGCGCGACCGTCTCGAGATTAT
>DASTEB010000643.1:0-9084 GCA_035710025.1 Chloroflexia bacterium | reverse complement strand
TGCTGCCCGCGGCCGGCGGGTGGCGGGATGTAGGCGATCTCTGTGTGGATCGTGCCGTCTGTGCGGCGCGTGCGGATCTCCGGCGGGATGATCTCGCCTCGCAGCAGCGAGTCGACCGTCTCGGCCACGTCGCGGTGCACCGCCACGCGCTCTCGGTCGAGCAGCTCCACGATGATATCGAACGTTGGAGGCGCCTTGCGCTCCAGCACCGACTTCTGCGTGCCGCGCCGCCGCGCCTCTTCATCCGACAGCGTCACCGACTGTATACCGCCGACCAGGTCGGACAGCGTCGGGTTGAGCATCAGGTTTTCCAGGCTGGTGCCGTGGGCCGTGCCCACAAGCTGCACGCCGCGCTCGGCTATGGTGCGCGCCGCCTGCGCCTCAAGCTCGGTGCCGATCTCGTCGATGATGATCACCTCGGGCATGTGGTTCTCTACAGCCTCGATCATCACGGCGTGCTGGCGCTCGGGCATCGGCACTTGCATCCTTCGTGCGCGGCCGATAGACGGGTGGGGGATGTCGCCGTCGCCCGCGATCTCGTTCGACGTGTCCACGATCACCACACGCTTGCGCACCTCGTCCGACAGCACGCGGGCGCACTCTCGCAGGATGGTGGTCTTGCCCACGCCCGGAGGCCCGACCAGCAGGATGCTCCTTCCGGTCTCCACCAGGTCCTTGATTATCGAGATGGTGCCGTACACCGCGCGCCCGATACGGCACGTGAGGCCGACCACGTCGCCCCGGCGGTTGCGGATGCAGGAAATGCGGTGCAGAGTACGCTCAATGCCCGCGCGGTTATCCCCGCCGAACTCGCCGATGCGATCTATCACATAATCAAGCTCGGAGCGCGAAACTTCGTTCTCGCTAAGCACGGCTTCGCTGCCCCGGTAGCGCGCTTCAGGCTTGCGGCCGAGGTCGAGCACAACCTCGAGTAGGTTGGCCCGGTTATTCAGTTCTCTGAGGGGTTGGACTATGTGGTCCGGCAGCGTGGTGAGCAGGGCGTCCAGGTCGTCGGTGACGACGTGCTCGCCGCCGTTTCGCACTACTTCGTTGGGGTTGCCGGTGGTTAGACCTTGGGCCGCCGCCTCTTGAGCGGGTGTGAACACCGGCGCTCTGTCGTGGTAGGGCAGGCTCGAAGTGGAGCCTTCGTAATCCAACCGAGATTGGCTTTCAGGAGAGGGTTGCATAATTTGTAAAGGATCACCCCTTTGCTGGGCTTGGCCGTGCGCGCCGGCACGGAATCCAGTGTATACCCGTCACGCTTGCAAAGATAGTGCCAACAGGGGGATTTGGACTAAGCCCGTGGTAGTAATCTCTGCGGGCGCGTGCCTTTGAGGCGGCTACTTCGTGATCATCTCGCCCGACCTGGCCAGCAGCGTCGCCAGGGCGGGCTGGGCTGCGCGTACAGGCGCCGCGATGTACTTGACCAGAAGGGCCTGCTCGTTCAACAAGTGGAACCCCCTGTCCTCGAGCAGACTTGTAATCTCTGCCTGGTATTCCCTGACCCCACAATACACCGGTTTGTTGCCCAGCCGGGAGGCTTTCCACAGCAACAGGTCGAGCCCCGTGGGGATCATTTCCCGGTTGCCGGGGTCGGGCCTGAACATGAGCGTGACCCAGTGGCCGTGCGCTCCCGTCAGAAGCCGGGCGAACCCGCCCAGCCCCTGCGCTTTGCCGCTCTCGTCCTGCCACACGTACGACGTCTCAAGCAACCCCTGCGACAGGAACCACGGGCGCGGTATGTGGCTCACGTGCCACTGGCGGGTGGTCAGCATCTCGGCGCGCTGCACCACAGGGGGCGTGACCGCCGAATAAAGCTGCATCAGGTCCCAGGCGTCGCGAGCCGTGCGCCTGCGCAAGAGCTTTCGATACGGGTCCTCGACAAGCTCATCCGCCGTGTTCGGTGTGAAGTACAGCCTACCCCAGATCTCCTCGTGCGAGTAAACTGTGAACCCAAATGAGCGAAACGTCTCGAGCACCGGGTCGTCCTTGGGCACCTTGACGAACAGGCGGATTACGCCCTCCTCCCCCGCTTCGATACACACGCGCTCGAGCAGCGCCTCCCAGATGTGCGGTGGTGCTTTGTCTGTGGCCGCCAGGGTCGTGATGGTCCACTCGTCGCGCCGCTGCCAGCGGCACCTCGCCTGTACGTAGCCCTGCACGGCCCCCCGATCGCGGTACACGTACACGAAGTTGAACTGGGGATGGATCGGGAACTGCGAGCGCAGCAGGTCGGGCAACAGCGCCTCGGGCTGCACCAATGTGTACGGCGGATTAAGGCGAAGCACGCGCTGTCTGGGCCTGCCGAACGCTATGCTCAGCAAGTCCATCAGTGTAGCGGTGCGCATCTCTGCCATGCTGGGATTCTCGCTCGCGTTGTGCTTTGGCGCTCGTCGCGGACGCGCCTCGTGCCGCTCAGTTAAGCGGGCTGCTGCTGTTGCCGGGCCGCTTCTACCATCGCCAGGAAGTACCTGTGGAACCGCAGGTCGGGCGTAAGCTCGGGGTGGAACGCCGTTACCAGGATGTTGCCCTGACGCGCGGCTACCGGGGTGCCGTCGTCCAGCTTCGCCAATACATCTACGTCGCTGCCCACGTGTTCGATGCGAGGGGCGCGGATGAACACGGCGCGGAACGGCTCCGCGCCCAGCGCGGGCACGTCGATGTCGGTCTCGAAGCTGTCAAGCTGGCGACCGTACGCGTTGCGCTCGACGGTGATATCCATCATGCCGAACAGGGGCTGGTCGCGCCCGATGTCCCTGGACAGCATGATCATCCCCGCGCAAGTGCCGTAGAGGGGGCGGCCGTTCTGCGCGTAACTCGTAATGGCCTCCTGCAAGCCGTAATGCACGGCCAGCTTGCCGATGGTCGTGCTCTCGCCGCCCGGAATTATCAGCCCGTCAAGTCCGTTCAGGTGCTCGGGCAGCCGGACCTCGACGGCTTCGACCCCAAGTTCGCGCAGCGCCTCGACGTGCTCCCGGAACGCGCCCTGCAGGGCCAGTACACCAATCTTCATAGCATCGTCACGATTGTTGTTCACACAAAGGAGCAAAGGCCGCGAAGGCCGCAATTGTCTTTATTGTTTGTCCGCGAAACATACGAAGGGGTATGAAGATCACGAACATTGCTCAGTTTCAAGGTTGGTGCCCAGGCGGCAACTGCGTAACTCTCCAGAACCTTTGCGCCCTTTGCGCCTTTGTGTGAAATGAAGAGCGCTCGACCCGACTACCAGCCGCGGACGGAGAGGAGTTCTTCCTCGGGCAGGGTAGACACGTTGATGCCCACCATCGCCTCGCCCAGGTTGCGGCTCACTTCGGCCAGGATAGCTGCGTCCTGCCAG
This sequence comes from Chloroflexia bacterium, assembly GCA_035710025.1. GTDB lineage: Bacteria > Chloroflexota > Chloroflexia > QHBQ01 > JADMIH01 > JADMIH01. The sequence continues at coordinate 5,747 of DASTEB010000643.1, read as the reverse complement.
TGGGTCACGGCCTTGACTATGGCCTGGGCACGCTTCGCCGGGTCGCCCGACTTGAAGATGCCCGAGCCAACGAACACGCCGTCCGCGCCAAGGGCCATCATCAGCGCCGCATCCGCCGGGGTAGCCACGCCGCCCGCGGCGAAGTTCACCACAGGCAGCTTGCCGTTCTCGGCCACCCACACTATCAGGTCGTACGGCGCGCCCAGTTCCTTGGCCTCGGTCATCATCTCGTCGCGGGGCATGTTCTGCAGCTTGCGGATGCCGTCCCACACGGCGCGCATGTGGCGCACCGCCTCGACCACGTTGCCCGTCCCGGCTTCTCCCTTGGTGCGGATCATGGCCGCGCCCTCGCCGATGCGGCGCAGGGCCTCACCCAGGTCGCGGCAGCCGCACACGAACGGCACCTTGAAATCGTGCTTGTTTATGTGGTGGCGCTCGTCGGCCGGGGTCAGCACCTCGGACTCGTCAATGTAGTCAACGCCGAGGGCCTCGAGGATGCGGGCCTCCATGAAGTGCCCGATGCGGCACTTGGCCATCACCGGGATGGTCACGGCCTTCATTATGCCCTCAATCAGGTCGGGGTCGCTCATGCGGGCCACGCCGCCCTGCGCGCGGATATCGGCGGGCACGCGCTCAAGCGCCATGACCGCGGACGCGCCCGCGTCCTCGGCGATGCGGGCGTGCTCGGGGGTGACGACGTCCATGATCACCCCGCCCTTGAGCATCTGGGCCAATCCCTTTTTCGTCGTAAATGTTGATTTCTCCACCAGACGATCCCTCCTGTACGCACTGAAGCGGGCGGCCTTCAACACCCCGCCCATGTTCAACATGAAATAATCTCTATCATATGATGTGGGTGCAGCTTCTAATATGTCCACCTAATTGTACCGCCGACGCGGCACGCGTCGCAAGTGCGTGCCGGAGGGCAGAAGGCGGAAGGCAGAAGGCAGAAGGCAGAAGGCAGAAGGCAGAAGGCGGAAGGCAGTACGACTCTCGTCACGCATCACGCATCAATGACCCCTGTCCCCTGTTCCCTGTCCCCTGGCTTCTGCCTCGCCATGTACTATTGGCACGGGTGCGTCTATACCAAATGGGGTATTTACACCCCGAAAATACGGGTGCTATACTGACTATAAGTCCACCTGGAAGGAGTCTACCCTGCTGTCCGAAAGGGCTATCGCGAACATGGACGGTCCCGCGCCCTCCGCCTCTGAGACCGGCGGCGTAGTGCTTGCGTCCCCGGCGACCCGGCGTCTGCCGCTTGCCGTGCGTCTCGGCCTGTGGGTTGTCGGGTTCGTGCTCGCCCTCCTCCTGGCGACCTGGTACGGGCAGACCTCAGGCGTAGCCAACGATTTCACGCAGAATGTGTGGCTGCCTGCCCGGCTCGTGCTTAACGGTGTCGACCCGTACAACCCGCCCCCCGCACAGGTTGACTCGGCGCTCGGTCAGTACGCCGTCCAGTTCGACGGCTTCAATGGCGGGGATACCTACTTCGCCATCTACCCGATGTGGGTCAACCTGCTGTTCACTCCATTCGCCGCGCTGCCGCTTGAGACCTCGATGGCGATCTGGCGCGCGCTCATGCTTGTGCTCGTGGTGTGGTCTATCGCGCACGTGTTGCGTGTGAGCAATCCGACTTTCCGCCAGGCAAAGCCCGGCGCCGTGGCAGCCATCGCCGTAACGGTCTTCCTGGGCATCATCTTCCGCGAGTCGTTGGTCAACATCATCGTGGGCCAGTTCGCCGTGATCGAGCTTGCGCTGCTCGCCGGAGTCTGGGGCTACCTGATCGCCTCGCGAGACTACGCGGGCCGCCGCCTCACGGTCGGCGACTCGCTGGCGGGCCTCGCGCTCGCGGTTCTTGCGGCAAAGCCACAGGCCGTTGGGCTTGCCGTGCTGCTCGTTTTGGCGTGGGCGGTCGTCCGGCGCCGTTGGACAATCCCAATCGCGACGGTCGTGGCCGCTGCCCTGTTGCTCTTGCTGCCGCTGGCTGCTTACCCGGACTCGCTGGGAAACTGGCTCGCCGTCGTGGCCGGAGGGCAGGCAGCCAGCCAGATGCACGTGTCGGCCTCGGTATGGGGAGTCAGCTACCAGGTGCTCGGCGGCGTGTTGCCCTGGCAGCCGGTGGCGCTCGCGCTCACCGTCGCGGGACTGGTGCTGCTCGCGCCTTACTGGTGGTGGGACATGACCGACCGCACATCGCCCGTGCCCCTCGCTCTGCCCGTGACCCTGTGCGTAAATAGCGTGGTCAGCCCCTACCTCCTGCAGTACGAACACCTGGTGCTCCTGCTGCCCGCGCTCGTGTTCCTTGCCGCGGCCGGTCTGCCCGACGAACGGCCTGAAACGGGCGCGAAGAGGTGGCGCGCGGCCATGTACACATGGATGGGCGTGCTGCCATTCCTCATCGTTGCCCTGCAAGTAGTCGAGGACAAAGAGTACGTTACGGTTATACAGTCGGCCACGATGCTGGCGATCTGCCTGGTCGCCCAGCTGCGGTGGTCGAGCGGAGTTGACCAGGCGCCGGTTAGCGCGCCCCAGCCCTCGCAACTGCGGGGCGTGTAGCCTCGTGAAGGCGTGTCATGGAAGCGCTAAGGGGGATAGGACAAGTGACGGCTGTTCCTAATGCAACAACGGGCGACCGCGACACCACGTCCTTCGATACGGGCGCGTTCACCAGCTTCCTTGTCGAGGCCAAGCGCAACGCGCGCCCGGTGCCCAACCTGCAGGTGGTGCAGGGCCTGCTGCCCGGCGCCACCCAGATGCAGTTTTCGCGCGGCCTGTACACCTACAAAAACACCTTCTTCGGCTTCGAGCGCTACTCCGGCCACGAGACGGTACACTACGACAACCGGCCCATCTGGGGCATGGGCTACAACGGCGGCCTGATTAACCACTACATGTGGGACCTGCAGCCCCAGTGGATCTATGCCGTGCTCCGCGCCGCCCTCGCCCAGGTGACCGAGGAACTTCCCTTCCGCGGCCCCCTAACCTACGAGTACTACGGCTTCGAGTACATAAACCACCCCCTGGGTCACCTTGCCGAATTCCTCGGCGAAGAGACCATCAAGTACCGCGGCTCCACCGTCTACCACCTCTGGTACGTCGGCGGCTTCATCCGGTAGTTTTCTTTATCACACAAAGGCGCAAAGGCCGCAAAGATTTGAAGGATTGCACGGATGCCGCGTTGGCATCCGTGCCAAAGTCCAATAAGCTCTGCGTTCTCTTCGCGCCCTGTGCGTCTCCGCGTTGCAAACTCCAGTAATCTTTGCGGCCTTTGCGCCTTTGCGCCTTTGCGTTTCGTTCCTACCCACATGGGCGTGATTGACACCTGTGCGTGGCGCACTTACAATGGCTTAACGCCACCCACGGACAGGAGTCGACGATGACTGAAGGCAGCCAGGCTGAGCACGACGCCCAGCACTCCCCTCGCTACGGCTTTGAGACCCGCGCCATCCACGCCGGGCAGGAGCCGGACCCCACCACAGGCGCCATCAACGTGCCTATCTACCAGACCTCGACCTACGTGCAGGACGCCCTGGGCAAGCACAAGGGTTACGAGTATTCGCGCACCGGCAACCCTACGCGCACGGCCCTGGAGCAGTGCGTCGCCTCGCTCGAAGAGGCGCGCTTCGGCCTCGCGTTCGCCTCGGGCATGGGCGCCGAGACCACCATCATGTACCTGTTCAAGCCGGGTGACCACGTAATCGTGTCGAACGACGTGTACGGGGGCACCTACCGCCTGTTCAAGCGCGTGCTCGAGCCGTACGGACTGGCGTTCGACTTCATCGACATGACCGACCCCGAGTCGGTGCGCGAGCACACCCGCCCCGAAACGCGCTGCGTGTGGATCGAGACCCCTTCCAACCCGCTGATGAAGCTGATAGACATCGCGGCTGTGTCGGCGATCGCGCACGAGAGCGGCGCGAAGGTCGTGGTGGACAACACGTTCGCCTCGCCGTACGGGCAGCGGCCGCTGTCCTTCGGCGCGGACATGGTGGTGCACAGCTCGACCAAATACCTGGGCGGGCACAGCGACGCGGTGGGCGGGCTGGTAGTAACCGACGACGAAGACGATTACGACAGACTCAAGTTTCTCCAGAACGCGGTCGGGGCTGTCCCCGGCCCGATGGACTGCTTTCTCGTGTTGCGGGGCGTCAAGACCCTGGGCGTGAGGATGCGGGCGCACGAGGCAAACGCCCTCAAGATCGCGCGCTTCCTCGAGCAGCACTCGTCGGTCGAGTGGGTGCGCTACCCGGGCTTGCCCTCCCACCCGCAGCACGACCTCGCGGGCAGGCAAATGCGCAACTTCGGCGGCATGATCTCTTACACTGTGAAGGGCGGCATGGAGGAGGCCCGGCGCATCGTGCAGAGCACACGCCTGTTCGCGCTGGCCGAGAGCCTGGGCGGGGTCGAGTCGCTCATCGAGCACCCGGGCATCATGACCCACGCCTCTGTGGCGAATTCGCCTCTCGCGGTGCCTGACAACCTCATCCGCCTTAGCGTGGGCATCGAAGACGCAGAAGACCTGATCCGCGACCTCGCTACTGCCATGGGCTAGACAGCCCGCGGCGGGAGGGCCACGCCCCACGTGAGCGCCACGCAGGACGCAACCTCCACCACAATTCAGGCCGAACCCGTCGCTCCGCCCATCGAGCACGCCGAGGAGGAAGCGCGGCAAGAGGCGCACCCGTTCGATTGGCGGCGCATCGCCCTGCAAGCCGCGCTGGTGTGGCTCGCCATGCGCGTGGTTTACGCCGTGTCAACCTACATCGCGGTGCTGTTCCTCAAGCAAGGGTTCGACCCGGTGCAAATGGGCCTGGGCGGGCCGACATATCCCGGCGAGCTATTCCGCACCTGGTACCAGTGGGACGTCGGGTGGTACCTGCCCATCTCGAACGAGGGCTACGCACCCGACGTGCGCCGCGCCGCGTTCTTCCCCCTCTACCCCTTGCTGATCAACCTGGGTACCTCCATCGGCGGCGACCCCACGCGCTACCCTGTGGCGATGCTGATCGCCAACCTGGGCGCGCTGGCCGCATTCGTGGGCGTGGCCCTTGTCGCCGCCCGCGAGAAGGGCGCCGCGGCGGCATCGTATGCCCTCCTGGCGTTCGCGGCCTACCCATTCGCCTTCTTCACCGCCGCGGCCTACCCCGACGGGCTGTTCGTGGGCCTGGCTGCGTTCGCGCTGTTGTTTGCCCGGCAACACGTGTGGTATGCGGCAGCGGCGTGCGCCTTTCTCGCCGCGCTCGCGCGCCCAACAGGCATTGCGCTGGCGATCCCGCTGATATGGGAGTTCGCCTCTCGCCACACGACGTGGAATCGCGACTCCCGCCTGCCGCGATTGGCCGTCACGTGGCGCGATGCAGCGAAAGGCGCGCTCGTCGCGGGCGCGGTGCCGCTGGGCGTGGGGTTGTTCGCGCTGTACCTGTGGTCGGTGTTCGGCGACCCGCTCGTGTTCGTGAAGATCCAGTCGTACTGGGCGCACGCCTTCGTGCCCCCGTGGGACCTTCCGGCGCTGGCCTGGAACTCCATCGGCGCGCAGCTTGAGTGGTCGTTCAACCAGTCGCGCGTGATCATCGACATCGCGCCCGCCGTGCTGTTTCTGGGCTTGACGGTCGCGGCGGCCCGACGCCTCCCCGCTTCGTTCACGCTCTATATGGCGTGCGTGCTGCTGGTCAGCCTCGCCAGTCCGCTGGTGGCTTACTTCAACCCGTTCGCCTCTGTAGGGCGTTACCTGATTGCCGCGTTCC
>DASTEB010000642.1:0-5662 GCA_035710025.1 Chloroflexia bacterium | reverse complement strand
GGGTTGAGGGCGTAGGTCACGAGGTCGTTCAGCGTCTGGAGCACGCGCACCTCGGCCGCGCGCACTTCCTCTGGCCCGGCGGCCTCGACCTGCTCGGCGGGCGGGGTGATGCGGTCGAGCCATTCGCGCACGCGTTCCGAGCGCGCGGCATGGCGCAAATACCACGCCACGGCGGGGTTGGCGGCGAGGGCCAGCCCCATGTCGCTATCGGTGACCCAGCCCGGGAGCCACTCGATTTGCGCAGGCTCCAATAGGAGCAGCGCGTTGAAAGGTATGTCGGATACGTCAGTCCAGCGTACCGGCATCTGGCCTCCCGCTTACCAGGGGATTATCGAGTTCATCAGGTGCAGCATGGCGCCCAGCACGACCGGCAGCCCGAACACGCCCACGCCCATCCACGGCAGACCCGACAGTTCCTTGACCGAGTGACTGATCTTGTGCTCGGCCGCCATGAGCAGCGGCATGGTGATCAGCAGGCCCACCATCACCGGGAAGACGAAGGGCAGGATGTCCTTGAAGATGAGCAGCGCTACCAGCGCGATCCACACGTCGATGGCGAGGGCGGTGAGCACGCCGGGCTGCTTCACCTCGTTGAACATGTCGGCTACCCACAGGCCCGACACCATGGCCCACACCGCGCCGAGCACCCACGCCGTCTGCGTATCGAAACCGGCGGTGGTGATCATCACGGTGACCACGGCGATAGCGAACCCGAACGCGCCCGCGATGGCGCTACCCACGAGCCAGCGCCGCGAGTAGATCTGGCGCAAGGCCAGCGCGGCCCAGCCGGCGGCGAGCAGAGCGGGCACCCCGGCGAAGTGCGCGATAAGCGCGCTGTTGCTCCCGAACGTCCAGCCGGGAACCTGCACGTTGGCCGCCTGCAGCGCGTGCGTGACGAGCGAGATTCCGAACCCCGCGAGGATGGCGAACAGCATCAGCCACCCGACCGTGATCGCGGCGCGGCGGCCCGCTGCCCTGTCAAGCTCGTTTGTCATTGTGGCACTTTTCGTAAACGACATGGCCGGCTCCTACCCGAAATGTGCTCGAACGAGGACATTCCCCTTATTCATTGCTATGCGAGGGCGTTTGCGCCTGTCCCGGCCCGCGAGATGCGCCGGAGGCCGTTCTCCTCGCGATGCGGCAATGCCGACCATGCTGCGGCACGGCGAGCGTGCTTTGCCTATAGGTAATAATACCCCGATCCGGTTGATGAGCCGGTGAATTTGAGTCAACGCACGATGACAAACTGCTTAACGTGCGCGTATGAACCCTACCGACTTAGACATTGTTCTCTTATATACACGAGGCCCAAGGCACCCACCGGAGCTAACGCCCGGGGCCTAACCGTCATGGAGGCCGGAATGATTTCGGAAGCTGAAAGAGGACAGGCGACGAGGTTTGACGAAGTAGTGCAGGCCGCGCCCGAAGAAGTATACAGGTTCTTCACCGCGCCCGCGGCCATGCGCGTGTGGCTGTGCGACACCGCCGAGGCCGACCCGCGCGTGGGAGGCCGGCTCTACCTGTGGTGGAACCGCGGCTACTACTCGGCGGGCACCTACACCGAGCTAGTGCCCGGCGAGCGGGTGGCTTTCACCTGGCGCGGGCCGGACGACCCGGCACCCTCGCAGGTGCGGGTCGAGCTGGCTCCCGATGCCGAAGGGAGCACGCGCATCAGCATCGCGCACGAGGGCGAGGCGAGCGGCGAGTGGGGAGGCTGGCAGGACGCGCTGGAGAACCTGAAGTCGGCGGTCGAGACGGGCATCGACCTGCGGCTGGCCCGGCGGCCCATGTTCGGCATCATGGGAGCGGACGTAGTCACCGCGGAGAACGCCGAGCAGTTCGGCGTGCCCGAGCCGACCGGGCTGCGCCTGTCGATGCTCGTGGACACTATGGCGGCCAGGAAGGCGGGCATCCGCGAGGGCGACACCGTGATCGCCCTGGGCGACCACCCGGTATCCGACTTCTACACCTTCACCAACGCGATGCAGGCGCACCGCGCCGGCGACCGCGTGCCGGTGACCCTGTACCGCGACGGAGAGAAGCAGGTCATCACCGTCGAGCTTGGCGCGAGGGAGATGCCCAAACTACCCGCGACCACCGCAGACCTTTCCGGGCCGCTTCGCGAGGCGTGCGACCGCATCAACAGGGAGCTTGCCGAGGCGATGGAGGGGGTGACCGAGGAAGAGGCGAGCTACCGCCCCGGCCCGCGGGAGTGGGGTGTGCGCGAGGTGATCGGCCACCTGACGTCGCTTGAGCACGACACCCAGGCGTACATCGCCTCATTGATCGAGGACGACCAGGCGCCGGTGAACTTCCACAGCAACGTGTTCGAGCGCGTGTCGGCCATTACGCAGGTACAGGGTACGGTGCCCGAGCTGGTGGAGCAGTTCCGCCGCGCCCTTGAGGCCAGCGCGCTAATGGTCGAGTCGCTGCCCGAAGAGACGATGGCGCGCAAGGCCGGCATCATGAATCTCGCCGTAATCCTCGGCGGGTTCGAGGACCACGCCCGCGGCCACATCGAGGAGATGAAGGCGCTCGTCGCTAAAGCGCGCGGCGAGGCATAGACGTGCCGGCCGTTTCCGCTCACACTTACGCGTAAAGGACATATGTAACCACGAAGAACACGAAGGCACGAAGGACACGAAGTCTATTGGGTACGGAACACCGGCTAGCTTGAGTGCCATGCCCCTTACCTTGACTTCGTGATCTTCGTGCTCCTTCGTGTTCTTCGCGGCTAAAACCACAAGAACCTTTGCGCCTTTGTGTGAGAGACCGCTACTTGCCCTCGGCTAGCCTGGCTGTGCTCTTGCATCTGATCGCGCCCGGCGGGCCTCGGTTAGTTGCGGGGTCGCGTGCAGGACCAGCATGGCGAGCGCGCCGGCCGCGGCCACCATGATGCTGGTGTATGGCCCGCCCCACTCGAGGGTCGAGCCGAGCAGCCAGGGCAGCACCATCCCGCCCACGCTGCCCATCGCCATCACCGCTGCCCCGGCGCGCGACGGCGCGTAGGGGAAGAGGGCTGCCGTGCGTGCCACCGCCGTAGGGTACACAGGCCCGAGCGACAGGCCCATAAGCAGCAGCCCGCCCACCATCACCGCCGCGTTCCCGCCCGACAGCAGCAGCACCAGCGCGCCCCCGAGCACCCCCGACAGCGCCAGCGTCAGCAGGGCGCGCGAGCCGAGGCGCACGCCGATACCCGCGCCCGTCAGCCTGCCCGCCGTGAGCGCGAACCAGTAGCCCGAGGCCGCGAGCGCCGCCTGCTCGGGCGGAACCGAGGCAGCGCGCCCCAGGTAGGTGATAGCCCAGCTTCCCACGCCCACCTCTACGCCCACGTACAGCAGCAACAGCCCGCCAAGCGCCCATAGCGCCGGACTTGCATACACCGGCCGCGCTCCGTTGTCCTGCGGCTCGTCTTCGGGGCGGTCGGGTATGCCGGTGGAGCGGGGCACGCGCAGCAGCGGCACCGCCAGGGCGATCAGTGCCAGCGCGCCCGACGCTACCCACAGCACAGGTATGGCGCTGCCCCACTGCGACAAGAAGAACGCGCCGATGGCAGGTCCGGTGACCGCACCGACCCCGAAGAACATGTTGGACAGGTTGAGCGCCATGACGCTGCGCGAGGCGAACACCACAGCCACCATGACGTTCACCCCGACGATGATCACCCCGTCGCCCAGGCCCGCGAAGAGCATGAAGCCCAGGGCAGCGGGCAGGTTGTCGCTCAGGGTGGACGCCACCACGCCGGCAGCCGTCACCAGCAGAGCGAGCAGCAGCACGGGGCGCACGCCGAAGCGGTCCTGAAGAGGACCGATGAAGATCTGCGACACCAGCGCACCCCCGAACAGCGCGGTGATAAGCGAGCCTGCGCCCGCGAGACTGCTGTTGGTGCTTGCGGCGAGGTCGGGCAGGGCAGGGCCGAAGCCGGCCGCGAGGATGCCCGCCACGAAGAAGGCGCTGCACGCGACGGCCAGGGCGAATGCCTTATTGCTCTTTGTCATGTAACAGGGTGTCTCGGCCGCCGGTGCCGGGCGGCCGGGCCGTCGCTTCTCCTTTTGAAGGCGTGTAGGCTGCGGGCGGCCGGGTTTTCCGGCCCCGATTGTTAATTGTACCACTGCGAATTCAGCGCAACCAGAGGCCGAGGCTTGCCATGCGCGGTGCATACCTGTATCCTTGTTCATTACGGAGCATAGAACAGAGCTGACCTATCACACGTCACGCTCTGCAGCCGGGCCGGTCTTCCCTGCAGGCCATGTGCCCCGCGGGAGAAGGGCCGCGCCCGTTTCGACATACCCGGTGTATCGAAAGCACCGGAGGGGTTATAGTACCGGCTGCCGGCTCGCGACCTCGGGACGCCGGCACGCGCATGGAGCCTGCGCATAACTCGACAAAGGAAGGAAGAACTATCAAGAGATAAGGAAGGAGAAACCCAGGCATGCATGGACAAACCACCGAACAACGACGGCCCTACCTCAAAGCGTTCGCCTTTCTGGCGCTGCTCATCGCCCTCGGGCTGACGGCCGGAGCCGCCGTAGCCGGCCTTCCGGCGGGCCAGGCGGCGAGCCTGCCAGCGCAGTCGGGCGTGCAGGGACAGGTCACCGAAGGGGCCACCGGTTATGACGGCCCCGCATCTGCCGACCCATTCTCGATCCAGATCATCGACAGCACGGTGATCACCTGCAACACCGTCATCACGGGCGCGATAAACGGGACCGAACCCCAGCAGACGGGGCGGCTCTTCAGGGACGACCCGGGCACTACCTGTGAGGTGCCCACCACCTGCGAACCTTTCGATACGGTGCAGCGGTACTACGACTCTTACACCTTTGTGAACGAGTCGGGCGCCACCGCGTGCGTGTTCATTTACCTGGAGAACCGCTGCGGCCTCGACACATCCTTGCAGAGCGCTGCCTACCTGGGTACTTTCAACCCGGCCAACCTGTGCGCCAACATACTGGGCGATATTGGCGAGACGCCCAATAACACCTTCGGCAAGCAGTACTCGGTGAGCGTGCCTGCCGGCGCTACCTTGGTTGTGACGGTAAACGAATCGGGCACGCTGCTGTGCCCTGAGTACCGGTTGGTGGTGGCAGGTGACTATTGCGGCGGCTCTACGCCAACACCCGGGCCTGCTACCGCAACCCCGACTACCGCCCCACCCACCGCGACGGCTACTGCCCCGGCGGGCACTGCTACCGCCACCTCTACGGGCACTGTCACGGTCCCGAGCGCGACGGCTACCTCCGGCGCGTCTACGGCTACACCTACATCCTGCACGATCGAGTTCACGGACGTGCCGGTAACCAACACCTTCTACCCATTCGTGCGCTGCCTTGCTTGCCAGGGCATCATCACCGGCTACCCGTGCGGTGGAGAGTTCGAGCCGTGCAACGCCAACAACGACCCCTACTTCCGGCCCAATAACCCCGTCACCAGGGGTCAGATCGCAAAGATCATCTCCCTGTCGGCAGGGTTCAACGAGGTGGTACCGCCCACTCAGCAGTCCTTCGAGGACGTGGTGTACGGCTCTACCTTCTGGGAGTTCATCGAGCGGCTGTACACGCGTAACATCATCGGCGGATACCAGTGCGGTATAAACCCCGCTGAGCCTTGTATCCCACCCGACAACAGGCCTTACTTCAGGCCCAACGCCGGTGCTACACGC
>DASTEB010000641.1:0-7427 GCA_035710025.1 Chloroflexia bacterium | reverse complement strand
GATCGTGATAGGCACCGCCACGCCCGGGCGCTCCAGCCAGGTAGCCACCAGCAGCCCGAACGCCGCCACCACCAGGCCCAACGGCACCGCCGCGAGCAGCGCCTGCGCCACAACCCCAGTGTCGAGCGTCACGTTGAACGCGGGCACGGCGAGGGCGATCACCACGTACAGCACCGCCATGATCGCGAGCATCGAGAGGGTGAGCGCCACGTAGCGTGGCACCAGCAACATCAAGCGCGGCATCGGCATCGCGCCCAGCAATTCAAGTCTGCCCTCTTCCTCGTCGTCGGTCCACGAGTTGACCTGCGTGATGGCGTACACCGCCAGCAGCACCGGCAGGAAGGTGAACAGCGAGTAGCCCAGGAAGGCCGCGGGCGTCGCCAGGTTGCCCACGATCGCCGCCATCCACCCCAGGTTGGAGAGGATGTCGCGCATCGGCTCAAGCACGTCATTGACAGTGCCGAGGATCATCACCGCGTACACCCCCAGCCCCACCGCCCACCACACCGTGGGCCACACGAGGTCGCGTATGCTCTTGCCGAACACCGAGCCGAGCAACAGCGTGCTCCCACCCCGTGCCGGGCGCCGAGAGCTTGAGCTGATCGCCGTGAACGATGCGCCGACGTCGCGCCGGACAAATATCCAAAGCGCGGCGAGCGTCACTATCACTGCGGCTGCCGACATGATGGCGAACGCCGTCCAGTCCATGCCGAAGCCCGGGGCCATGGGCTTGCTGACCGAGTACCAGTGGAACGGCATGAGCCAGGCTACCCATTCCAGGTCTTCGTTCGAGCTGAGCAAGTTGTTCACCAGGAACGTGCCGATCATCAGCCCACCCGCGATGGACGACGCCGTGCGCCGTATCGCCACAAACTGGCTGATGAGCAGCGCGGCCCCAGCCCAGAACGCCGACATGACGAACACGTTCAGCATACCAACGGCGATATCGGCGACCGCGAGCTCCTCGTTCGTGGCCAGCACGCCGAGCCACAGGCCAAGCCCCGCCAGCGCGCACACGACCAGCACCGCGGTCAGCACGGCCCCCAGCTTCTGCAGCGACAGCGTCCAGCGGCTGAGCGGAGCCGCGATCAGCACGTCCATCGAGCCGTGCTGCTCCTCGCCGCGCAGCGCGCCTACCGCGAGCACGATGGCCCAGAAGGCGATCATCACCGGGATGAAGCCCATCACGCGCGTTGTGATGAACCCGCCCATGGTGTCGAGCCCGACGATGTCGCCGATGAGGAACGAAAAGCTCTCGAAGGCTTTGGCGGCTTCGGCCGCGAGCCTGCGCCGCTCTTCGGGCGTGTTGCCGATGATCTGGCCGTACTGCGACGCACCGATACCCATCAACGCCGCGATGCCCAGGCCCCAGCCCAGTATCCCGGCTCGGTTGTCGCGTATCGCCTTGGTGTAGATGTTGCGTAGTAACATCGCTCTCTCCGCTTAGCTCTTTACCGGGCCGAGGCCCGTTGACTACCCTCAGTAGTCGCTGTATACTCGATACGGGCAAGCCCGGTCACCGCTGCAACCTCTCTTGCCCGGAGGTATTGCCATGCCCGACGGACAATCCGTGCCCTGGTCCCCCGACAAGCTACTGCCCGGCTTCGAGGCCGTGACGCTGCGCTTCCCCGACGACTACGACGGGCCGGTGCGCGCCACGCTCGTGCGCCGCAGGGCCGCCGAACACACTCGCCGGGCCGTTCTCCATATCCACGGGTTCGTCGACTACTTCTTCCAGACCCACCTGGCAGACGAGTACAACGCCCGCGGCTACCACTTCTACGCGCTCGACCTCCGCAAGTACGGCCGCTCTCTGCGCGACGGCCCGCACCCCAACCTCTTCAAGGACTTCCACGAGTATTACCCGGATATCTCCGCCGCCATCGCCATCGTCACCGAGGACGAGGGCATCTCGCGGCTTGTGGTCAACGCCCACTCTACCGGCGGCCTGTTCGCCTCCCTCTACGCCGACAGCGGGCGGTACCGCGACCGCATCGACGCCCTCGTGCTCAACAGCCCATTTCTCGAGTTCCCGGTCCCGACGGTCCTGCAGCCGGTGGTCCGCCTGCTCGCGCCGTTCGGCCGGTTCTTCCCGTTCGTGCGTGTTCTCCGCACCTTACCGTCGGCCTACTTCGAGAGCATCCACCGCGACCATCACGGCGAGTGGCAGTACGACCTGCGCCTCAAGCCGATGAACGGTTTCCCTGTGTACCTGGGGTGGATTCGCGCCGTGCTCCGCGCCCAGCAGCGCCTGCGCCGCGGCCTGCACATCGCCGCCCCTGTGCTCGTGCTGCACTCGGCCCGGTCGGTGCAGCCGCTGAAGTGGGCCCCCGAGCATCACGAGGCCGACGCCGTGCTCCACGTGAACCACATCGTGCGCGACAGCGCCCACCTCGGCCCCGATGTCACCCTGCTCGAAATCGAACGCGGAATGCACGACCTCGTCCTCTCCCGCCCCGAAGTGCGCCGGCGCGTCTTCGCCGAGATATTCTCCTGGCTCGCCCACGTCATGCCCCGCTCCGAGTGACATCCGTGGGTATGAAACGCAAAGACGCAAAGGCGCAAAGATTATTGAGGTCGGCACCGTTCTTGACTTGGCACCCGTGCTAAACCCGGATTAGTCTCTGCGTTACCTCTGCGCTCTCTGCGTCTCTGCGGTTCAATAATCACTTTGCGGCCTTTGCGACTCTGTGTTCAACAAGACCAACCTACTCCGGCTCGACGCGGTCGCGGTCGCCGGCCTGGTAGTACGACAGGAACGCCTCCTCGAGCGTAGGCTCGTGGCTGGTCATGGTCAGCACGGGGTGCTGGGTGGCCTCCTTGAGCACGTTGCCTACGTCGCCCTGCACCACGAATTCCAGCGAGTGGTCGGCGCTCTGCACCTGGCTGACGTTGGGCAGCACCTCGAAGGCGCGCACCACGTCCTGCGTGGCGGGCACGGACAGCGTCAGGGTCATGTGGTACAGCTTCTCGGCCACTACCTCGCGCACCGAGCCGGTACGCACCATGCGCCCCTCGCGGATGATGCCCACGCGGTCGCACGAGCGCTCGACCTCGCTCAGGATGTGGGACGACAGGAACACAGTCGACCCGGCGTCGCGGGCCTCGGCCACCATGCGGAAGAACTCCTGCTGGTTGAGCGGGTCGAGGCCGCTGGTCGGCTCGTCCAGCACCAGCAGGCGCGGCCTGTGCATCAGCGCCTGTATGATACCCACCTTCACCTTGTTGCCCCGCGAGTACTCACGGAACTTGCGGTCGAGGTCAAGCTGCAGCCTCGCGGCCATCTCGTTGACCGCCTTCGGGTCCACCCCGCCGCGCAGGTTGCCCAGGTAGGTGAGGGTCTGGCGTCCGGTGAGGTTGTTCCACAGCGCAAGCTCGCCCGGCAGATACCCCACCATGCGCTTGATCTCCACCGTGTCGACCTGGCAGTCTTTGCCGAAGACAGAAGCGCGCCCGCGTGTCGGGCGTATCTGGTCCATCAGCAGGCGGATGGTGGTGGTTTTTCCTGCCCCGTTCGGCCCGAGGAAGCCGAAGATCTCGCCGTCCTCGACGCGCAGGTCGAGGTCGATCACGCCCCACACCTCGCCGTAGTTCTTGGCGAGCCCGTAGGTCTCGATAGCAGCCACGTTTGCGGCCATGTAATACCTCCACAGCCGGTAAGCGCGCACAATACGCACCGGGCGAGAGCCGTGTGCCCTGTGGGCGATGAAGCGGAACAACCCCCTGTGGCGCACAAAGCAAAGCCCGCCGAGTGCAACAACAGCGTAAAGTATAGCACTCGGCGGGCCTGTCCCGCATCGGTATTAGTCTGTATCCGGGCGTGGTTCCCCGGTATTATCGCGCCGGGGCCGGCTCAGTCCCAGTCGCTGCGCGGCCTGACGACCCGTGCATCGTCCACCGGCACGCGCACCACGGCGTACTGCATAGCGTACACTCGGTCTACTTCTTCATGCGTCAGCCCCTGGTTTACCAGCTTATTGAGCATCTCCCGGGCCTGCGGCTGGAAGTCGTACATTGCCTGCAAGATCGCGAAAACCCGCTCGCCCATGCCGTTGATAAGTGTCACCATCTCTTTACCCGTCCTTTGAGTGTCCTGTGCTTGTTGTAGGGGAGGAGCCTGGCTGCCGTCCTGTTTCCCTTGTCTGATTAATACTACGCCCCGAAGGTACACCCTGGCTTTGCATACGGCGTGCCACACCCACACGAAAGGGGCGGCCCGCATCACCGGACCGCCCCTCACTTCCAGACTTGACGCCTTAGTTACGCCGCAGCGTGGTGATGAACCCGATCACGTTGAACATGGCGAAGCCAATGGGCCAGGTGAACGGGAGTATCATCATGGTGTAGCCCACCACGGTCCAGATCAGGCTGAGCCACCACCCCACGAGTATGAAGTACACCACGCGCAGCAGGAAGGGGAACTGCTCGGCCCCGCGGCTGATGCGCGTGATGCCGCCAAGCTCGTGTACCACTACTACCTGGCCCGAGCCGGGGCTGAGCGTCATTACCTGGGGCACGCGGTTGAGCATCGCCAGCCCAATGGGCAGGCCGATGATTGTCACGTTGAGTATCCACGCGACCACGATCCAACCCAGCGCGAGCCACCACCCGATGAAGATGAACCACAGCACGCGCAGCAGGCAACCGGGCCCTCCGCGCTCGATCACCACCGTCCTGGGCGGCTGTACGTTACTTCCACTATCTTGCATACCCGTCTCCTTCCTGGTAAGCTGTACGGGCTTAATTGCGAGCAAACGCCGTTCCCGCATAATCTACCGGGCGTTATTGCTCGGGGCTTGATGCCGCCCGGTGGGCCTGGAATATGCTAGGCTCCACCTCTACATACGCGGTGGAGGCGCAGGAAGTCGCGCCCACAGCCACAAAGGTGGCCCCGACGTTTACCCAAAGGAGAGAAAGTCAAATGCACGGATTGAAGAAGTTCGCGGCCTCGGCCGCCCTCGTCGCGCTGAGCGCCGTGGGCCTGGCTGCCTGCGGCGGGGCAAGTCCCACGCCGACCACAGCCCTGCCGACCGCCACCACGGCGCCCCCGCCGACAGCTACCACCGCGGCGCCGGCGACAGCCACGACGGCTGCGGTGACCGAGGCGCCGACGACCGGCACAGGCTCGGGCGGCACAGGCTCGGCCGAAGCGCTGGGCATACTGCGCGAGTCGGCAGCGGCGATGAAGGACATCAAGAGCTACCACATCGTGCTCGAGTCGTCGCAGGCCGGCGTCAGCACCGCGGCTGAGGGCGATATCGAAGTGCCCGACAAGACCCGCCTGGTGGTCGACACCCCGCAGGGCGAGACCGAAGTGCTCATCATCGGCGAGAAGGCGTACACCCGCTTGCCGGGCACCGACTCGTACATTGAGACCGACTCGGGCATGATGGGCGGCCAGCCCGACACCAACCCGGCCGGTTTCGCCCAGGTCGCGCAGGACGCCGAAGTCATCGGCGACGAGCAGGTAGACGGCGTGAACACCACGCACGTCAAGTTCACCTTCGACTTGCAGGCCGCCGCGGCTGCCTCCAGCGAAACCACGGGCCAGCCGACACCCGAGGGACTTGGCGACCTTGCCGAGGCCGACGCGTGGATCGAGAGGGATACCGGCTTCATGCGCAAGTTCTCGTATACGGCAGAGATCCAGGGCAATGAGACCAGCACGACCATGACCCTGTCGAAGTTCAACGAGCCGGTTGACCCGCCCATCGAGCCGCCCTCGAACATTACCGACCTGTTCGGTACGCCTATCGTCCCGTAGTCTCATACCACCACACGCAATCGCGGCCACACAGGGGCACCTAACCGGGTGCCCTTTACTGTTGCCCGCGTCCGTCCCGGCAGGCCCTCGGGGATAGGCAAGGCGCGCCCCTGACGCGCAATCCAAACATGAGGGCACCCGCGTGACCTGCATAGTGGGCCTTGCACAGGATAATACTGTCTGGATCGGCGGCGACAGCGCCGTGACCTACGGCGAGGGCGTTGTGCGCCACCCCGAGGGCAAGGTGTTCGCGCTCGGCGGGTTCTTGCTGGGCTGCGCCGGGCACCTGCGCGGAGCCGAGATCGTGCGGCACGCCTTCGACCCGCCGCCCATCACCGGCCCCGACCTCGACCGCTACATGCACACTGCGTTCGTGGGCGCGCTGCGCCGCCTCTTCCGCGAGCACGGTTTCCTCTCCTACATCCAGGGCCAGGAGCGCACAGAGACCACCGTTCTCGTGGGCGTGCGCGGGCGGCTGTACGGCGTGTCGAGCAACTTCAACGTGTACGCCGACACGCACCCCTGGCTTGCCCTGGGCGACGGCGCGCCCCACGCGCTTGGCGCGCTCTACGCCACCGCTCGCCTCCCCCTCTACCCCGAAGCGCGCCTGCGACTCGCGCTCGAGGCCGCCGCGTGCTATTCAAAGACCGTGCGCCCGCCGTTCACGGTGTTGCGCTCGCCCGCCTGTGCTCCGGCTGAGGACTGCCCGTCACTGGCACATGGCTTGCACACACCCCAGTAGAGTTGATTACCGCAGCTATAACGGGGGTGAACACAATGAAAGACGTTGGACTACTGGTATTGCGCGTGGTCGTCGGCGGTCTGATGACCGGCCACGGCGCGCAGAAACTGTTCGGCTGGTGGGGCGGCAACGGCCTCGAGGGCACCGCCGGTTGGCTCGAATCGATGGGCATGAAGCCTGGCAAGCCGTGGGCCATCGTGGCGGGCGCGTCGGAGTTCGGGGGCGGCGTGCTCACGCTGCTCGGGTTCCTCAACCCGCTTGGCCCGCTGGGCACCATCGGCTCGATGAGCATGGCCACGGCGAAGGTACACTGGGGCAAGCCGATCTGGGTGACCAGCGGCGGCGCCGAGCTGCCTGTGACCAACATCGCGGCCGCGCTCGCGCTGGCAATGGCCGGCCCGGGCAAGATCTCGGTCGATTCGGCCCTGGGTCTGCGCCTGCCGAGGCGCCTGATCCTGGTCCCGGGCCTCGCGGCCGCGGCGGCCGGAGTGGCGGCCGGCGTGATCATGAGCAGGCAGCCCGAGCAGCAGACTCAGCCTCAGGAGCAAGAGGGCGCCGACGTCACGGCGGGCGAGGCCGTACGCGCACCCGCCGGTGCCGAGCAGGAGATGGCGGCGAGCGAGCCTGAGCGCGTGTCGGGCGCCGAGCTGCAGGCCGGTGAGGATGCCGCTCACCCCGTGTAGGACAACAGCAGATACCTGGATGAATAGTGAGTGGGCCGCTCCCCGTCACAGGGGGCGGCCCAAGTCCTTTGCGCCTGACTTACCGAGAGCAGTTACCTGTTCAAGTATGCCGCCCGGAACTCGACTGCTATCTGCGCGTAGCCCGAGTCGTTGGCGTGGATATCGCCTTCCGCGATGTGGGTAAGCTCAAGCCCCTTGCCCTCGAAGCGCGGGTACACGTCGACCACAGTAGCCCCGA
>DASTEB010000640.1:0-10284 GCA_035710025.1 Chloroflexia bacterium | reverse complement strand
GCGCAACGGCGACCGGATAGTGCTCGGCAAGCTGGAGATGGTGTTCGAGGTAGCGTAGCCCGGGGGAGCGCCCCACGCCCCTTGATTCCAGCCTGCAATGCGCTTACATCTCAAACCAAATCCTCTTCTCCGATAGAGGTCGGGGTGGGCGGCAACTATAGCAGGCGTTGCACAAAGCATTCCCAAGTTGGGACGATTCAGCCATGAAGATGGGCCATGAACGCATGGACGATAGGACTACCGGCTGGCTGGAGCTGAGCCCTGCCTCTCTCCCGCGTTCTGCCGGCTGACGACCAGAGCCCCGCCCAGGATCAGCGCACCACCGAGGATTTGGAAGAGTTCAATTCGCTCACCCAGAACGAGGACAGCCAGGCCCAGGGTGACGACCGGCTCGAATGTGCTAAGGATGCTGGCGCGAGCCGGACCAAGCCGCGCCAGCCCGGCAAAGAAGGCGGCAATAGGCAGCACCGTGCAGACCAGCGCAATCGCCACCACCGCCGCCCACCCGCCGGGGCTGACGTCGAGACTTAACGTGCCCCCGATCAACCCGCTGATCAGGTACACCAGGCTGCCGGCGCTGACAATGTAGGTCGCCGCAACCAGCGGGTGAATTCCCGTTATGAGCCGCGTGCCGGCGATGATGTACAGCGAGTAGATCCCCGCCGCCGCCAGTGCCCAGGCCACGCCGACCGGTTCGAGGGTTGCCTGGCCGGACAGGGCGCTCGGCCCACCCAGAACCAGCACACAACCGAGCGAGGCCAGCACCAGCGCCAGGCCGCCACCGCGGGTCAGAGGGTGCTTGAGCACCAGCACCGCCAGCAATGTCACCAGGGCCGGGTAGATGTAGAGCAGCAGCCCGGTGGTCGCGGCGGGGATGCTTTGCAGCGCCGTGAAATAGGAGAAAGACTGACCGACGTAGCCCAGGCCGCCCATAACCAGCAGCCCGGCCATCGTGCGCAACGGGACGCGCCAGGGCAGCCGCCGCGCAACCAGTATCATCCACAGCAGTACCGCAGCCAGCGTGAAGCGCGCAGTTAGCAGGGTCGGCAGAGTTACGCCCTCGCTATAGGCCAGCTTGGCGAAGATCGCCATCGCCCCGAACCCCGCCGCCGACGCCAGCATCCAGAGCACGCCGGGGTCGCGCCAGCCCGCTCGCGTGCCGGTCACCGCAGGTGTAGAAGGTCTGGAAGAGGATAGGGGTGTTACAGACTCGGCGGGCGCAGACAAGCTTTCCGTTTCCATGGTTCTGCCAGCATAGCGGAGCGATCCGGCCCTGTCAAACGGCACTGGGCACCAGGGGGCGATGTGCTCCTTCGGCCGTTGAAGCAGTGCCCTCCGTTGCGCTGCGGGTGCAGTACCAGACTGACGCTCTTAGTATATTCCCCGCCAAAGTTGTACAATTACCGGTGAGTACGCGTGCGGCGGCCCGCCCGCCTGCTGCGCACCGCTAAACCCCATTACCGGCGCTTGCCGGCTGATTACTCCTAGACCGGAGCTACACCAGATGCCCGTATTCGTTGACCCGAAGACCTGCGTCGACCGCGAGCATTGTTTCGCCGCGGGCGCGTGCCCGTACGACGCCTTCATCCATAACACCCTGCAAAAGACCTGGGAGGTGGACGCCACTATCTGCGGCGACTGCCCCGGCCCCTGCCTCAATTTCTGCGACAAGGACGCCCTCCACTGGGGCGACGACCTTGTGGACCTGCAGCTTGTGCGGGCGGGCGTCGAGGGGCGCATGAAGCCGGAGGAAGTGGCCGAGGCGCGCATGAAGCACAAGCGCGAGGCCGCCGAGGCTGCCGCTGCTGCCGCCGCCGAGGCCGCGAAGGCCAGGCCCGGCGCGCTCGTCGCCCTTACCCGGCAAAACTTCGAGCAGGAAGTGCTCCGCTCCGACCTGCCCGTGGTGGTGGACTGCTGGGCCGCGTGGTGCGCGCCGTGCAAGCAGTTCTCGCCCGTGTTCGAGGCGACGGCCCAGCAGTACGCTGGCGTGGTCAAGTTCGCCAAGCTCGATACCGATGCCGAGCCTGCGCTCGCGCAGGGGTTGGGCGTGCAGGCCCTTCCCACCGTGCTGATGTTCTACAGGGGACAGCTTGTGAACGCGGCCGAGGGCGCGCTGCCCGCCTCGCAGTTCCAGGGCTGGATCTACCAGACGCTGGCCGCCATCCGCCAGTACGAGCAGCAGCTTGCCGCCGAGGCCGACGACGCCATCACCGCCGCTTCGCAGAACCTCGCCTCGATGGACGGCAGCGACACGGTCCCGCAGCCCGAGCAGGGCGCCTCACCCGGCGCGTCTCCCGCGCCCCCACCCCCCGGCATCACCCTCGACACCCACACTCCCACCGAGCCGCCCGGCCCCGACGGCGGCAACGGCCGCCCACCCGTCCGCGGCCGCAGGACCTCCAGCGGGCTGTACATTCCCTGATGCGCGAGAGGTGAGCACATGCGCACAGGGTAGCGCGGAGTAAGCCGTGGTGCCCAGGAGAGGCCACGCATCACGCATCCTTGTAGCCCACACGCGCTTTTGGTAGAATCACATACATGTCCACTGCCAATAGAAGAGACACGAAAGCTGCTGCCCGGCGCCGCGCCGCCGCTCGCAAGCGTACCCGCGATATCGGAAAGTATATCTTCGCGTACTCCATCATCGCGATCCTTGTGCTGGGCACGGTGTCCACCGTGTTCATCACACAGGTGCCGGTGTCCACCGACCCCAACGCCCAGACCATCGTGCCGACACCGACCACCGGCTCGGGAGATACGCTGGCCGTGCTCAAGACCAACGGCGACCAGGCCTACAACGCGGGCCGCTACGACGAGGCTGTCACGTACTACGGCGCTTACCTGGGCCAGAACCCGCAGGACGGCGAGGCCCACTTCAAGCTGGGCCGCACGCTCGTGGACGAACGCAACCCCGACCGCAACTACGTTGTGGGCGTAGACCATCTGCAGCGCGCTCTCAACATCAACCCCAACGCCTCCTATGCGGCCGAGGCCCAGGGTCTGATCCAGCAGTGGAGCGCCAAGGCCACCGAGGGCGCCACCGCCACCGCCCAGGCCTCGTCGGCCGTAACCGCCACCACCGGAGTCACCAACACCGGCGAGATCACCCCGACGGACGCTATCACGCCGTAAGGGTAGATTGCCCGGGGAATTGCGCAACAAACCGGCAGGGCACCCACACGAGGCGCCCTGTTGTATTTCGCCGGTCTTGCCAAAGGCGTGTTGCCCGGGTTATAGTGTAGGCGCAAAGAGCACGCCCCCGCCTCTCGTCTGTGCGACAGCCGGTGATCGTGCACGTCAATGAGGACGCGCACAGGAGGTAGATCCCCATGAAAGCCGAGGAGATCGACTGTAAGCCCGCCGCGGCCGCCTCGACCGCCACGAGCGAAATTCTGCTTCGTAACCCCGCCCTCAGAGGGGTAGACCTGCGCGACCTTATAGTCGGCGGCCACTCGGCTGTGCCTGTGCTCGACGGCACCATGCGCCCCTACACCAACCTGGACAACGCCGCCTCCACCCCGCTCGCTCGCCCGGTCAAGGAGAAGGTGGACGAGCTGATGGAGTGGTACGCGGCCGTACACCGGGGCAGCGGGTTCAAGTCGATGCTGTCCTCGCTGGCCTACGAGCGCGCCCGCGAGATCGTGGGGCACTTCGTGGGGGCCGACCTGGGCGAACGCACGCTCATCTTCGTGCGCAACACCACCGAGGCGATCAACCGCTGCGCCAACCGCTTCCGCTTCGGGCCCGGTGACATCGTGCTCACCACGCTGATGGAGCACCACTCCAACATGCTCAGCTGGCGAAAGCGCGCGGGCAACGTGGAGTACGTCCCCGTGGACGACTTCGGCGCGCCCGATATCGAGGTGCTGGAGCAGCGCCTCGCGCACCACGCCGGTCGGGTGAAGTTGGTGTCCATCTCGGGCGGCTCGAACGTAACCGGCGTCATCCCCGACATTCACCAGGTGGCGCGCATCGTCCATGCCGCCGGGGCCATGCTGCTGGTGGACGCCGCCCAGCTTGCCCCCCACCGTCCCATTGACATGGGCAAGGTGGGCGCGCCGGAGTCGATCGACTTCCTCGCCATGTCGGCGCACAAGATGTACGCGCCCATGGGGGCGGGAGTGCTGATCGGTCCGACCGAGGCGTTCCGCGGCGCGCCCGACCTTGTCGGCGGGGGCGCGGTGCTGTATGTGTCGCAGGAAGAGGTGATCTGGGCCGAGCCGCCCGACAACGAGGAGGCGGGAAGCCCCAACGTGCCGGGCGTGATAGCGATGGCGGCCGCCGCCCGCTTCATGACCGAGGACCTGGGGTGGGATTGGCTGGTACACCACGAGCGCGACCTGACTTCTTACGCGCTGCAGCGCATGAACGAAATCCCCGGCCTCACCATCTTCGGCCCGCGCGACCCTGCCCTGCCCGACGACCGCCTGGGCGTGATCTCGTTCCAGCTTGGCGAGATGGACCACGGGCTTACCGCCGCCATCATGAGCCACGAGTACGCCGTCGGTACGCGCTCCGGGTGCTTCTGCGCCCACCCGTACCTCATGCGCCTGTTCCACGTGTCGCGGGAGCAGTCGCTGGCCTTCCGCGACGAGATCCTGCAGGGCGACAAGACCCACGTTCCGGGAGCCACCCGCATCTCGTTCGGGTTCTACAACACCCGCGCCGACGTGGACACTGCCATGGAGGCGCTGTGGGACGTCTACAACCGTAAGTGGCGCGGCGACTACCGGCAGGACCCGCACACGGGTGAGTACGTGCCCACCGAAGCGGCGCGCACCGACCCCGCGCCCTGGCTGAAGCTCTAGCCCACACCAACTGTACCAGGCGTGAGCGCCCCGGCAAGGGCGCTCTTTTGCTGGCCCGGTGCGTGCTTACAACTTTCCGGCGAGAATGGCGTATATAGTGCATATTCCAACCAAGGTAGGGTGAAATGACTGGAGCGAACAATGCCGGCGGCCGGCGTGCGCCGCTCATGCTGGTACTTATACTCGTGCTTTCCGCTGTGCTGTCTGGCTGCAGCCTGACCGATATGCCAGGCTCGCGCCAGGGCAACAACGGCGCGCAGGCCCAGGCCACCCCCACCGCAGGCGCGGCGACCGGCCAGCAGACCGGGCAGCAGCAGGCCACGCCAACAGCGCGGGCACAGGCCCCGGGGCAGGGGCAGGTGGGCGGCGGCTGGCAGCTTCCCGCCGAGCAGCAGGCCATCGTGCAGGTGGTCGAGCAGTTTTCGCCCGCGGTCGTCACGGTGGTGAACAGGCTCGACGGGTCGCAGGGCTTCGGCGGCGAGGCGCGCGGCTCGGGCGTGATCATCGACGGCGAGGGGCGTATCATCACGAACAACCATGTGGTCGAGGGCGCCTCGCAGGGCGGGCTTGAGGTGATCTACTTCAACGGCGAGACCGCCAACGCCACCCTTCTGGGCGCCGACGCCATCAGCGACCTCGCCGTGCTCAAGGTGGACGGGTCGGTGCCCGGCACCGCCGAGCTTGGCGACTCGTCGGCGCTGCGCGTCGGGGAGACGGTGATCGCCATCGGCTCGGCGCTGGGCGACTTCGAGAACACCGTCACGGTGGGCGTGGTGAGCGGCCTCAACAGGTCGCTGCAGCGGCCCGACGGTATCGTCATGGAGAACATGATCCAGACCGACGCCGCCATCAACCACGGCAACTCGGGCGGCCCCCTGCTAAACCTATCGGGTAATGTGGTCGGCATCAACACTGCAGTTGTGAGGGGCGACAGCGCCACGGGCGACGTGGCCGAGGGGCTCGGCTTCGCGATCCCGGTCGACACGGTCAAGACCATATCGGCGCAACTTATCGAGAAAGGGCTGGTCGAGCGGCCCTTCCTGGGCGTGAGCGCGCGGCCCATCAACCGCAGCCTCGCGGCCTACTACGACCTTCGCGACGAGAACGGCGACCTGCTCGAGTCGGGCGTGCTGATCCTGGAAGTCAGCCCGCGCACGGCGGCAGCACAGGCGGGCTTGCAGCCCGGCGACGTGATCCTCAAGGTGAACGATTTCGAGCTTGGCGAGGAAAACCCGCTGGCCAACATACTGACAAACTTCAAGCCGGGAGATACGGTCACTCTGACGCTGCTGCGCAACGGGAGCATCGAGGAGTTGCAGGTCACGCTCGGCCAGAGGCCGTCGCGGTAGGACGCAGGCATCCCCGCGGATGGGGAACGGCGCAGGAAAGGGTGCACGGTGGGGTGTCCGGTGGAGAGGTTGGGGCGCTTGACGCCCGGCGGTTGTTGAAGTTTGCGCAATGAATTGTGTACGCGCCCGTAGAACGCCCGGCGGATAAATCCGCGGGCTACAAGGACGAAGTCCGGCCTACGGCGACTGCG
This sequence comes from Chloroflexia bacterium, assembly GCA_035710025.1. Lineage (GTDB taxonomy): Bacteria > Chloroflexota > Chloroflexia > QHBQ01 > JADMIH01 > JADMIH01. The sequence goes on along the minus strand of DASTEB010000640.1, from coordinate 3,936 downwards.
GCCGTGCACTGCGTGCCGGCCATCTTGGGGCTAGAATGCCCTTGCTCATGAGCACAGCCTCCCTGTCAGACAGTCCGGCGCAGGCCGGACTTTGTAGATGTAGCCCGCGGCTTTAGCCGCCGGGCGATGTAGGTCCGTATACCCGATCCATTTTTCAAGACCATGAACCGCCGGGCGATGTGCGGACCGCCGTAACCTTCGGGATCACTTCCTCATCAGGCTGTTGATTTCCTCTACCCGCCGGGCGTGTCCTGCCACGCCCCCAACCACCCACGGGACAACACGACTCCCCCGACTGGCCCGACCATGCTCCCTCGGTGTACAATGAAAGGCTTGCGGCACCGCCGCAGGCTCCCAACACATGCCGAAAGGAGGTGATACGCGGTGGCCGAAGCGAAGTTCGACAGGCGCGGTATTGTGCGCCTGACCAGCCTGGCTGCTTGCGCGGGTTGAGCCAGTAAGATGGGTCCCGGCGACCTGGCGCAGGTTCTGCGCCCCCTGGTTCAACACACGCACCCCAACTTAATAGTGGGCCTCGAGCCCGGCGACGATGCCGCCGTGTATCTCCTCGGTGAGCACCAGGCGCTGGTGCAGACGCTCGATTTCTTCCCGCCGATCGTGGACGACCCGTACACGTTCGGGGCGATCGCGGCCGCCAACTCCATGAGCGACGTCTACGCGATGGGCGGCGAGGTCGCGCTTGCCCTGAATATCGTGGCGTTCCCCTCCGACCTCGACCCCGCCATCCTCACCGCAATCCTGCAGGGTGGCGCCGACAAGGTGCGCGAGGCGGGCGGCGTGGTCGCGGGCGGGCACACGGTGAACGACCCCGAGCCGAAGTACGGCCTGTGCGTCACGGGGCTGGTCGATCCCGCGCGGGTCATGTCCAAGGCAGGGGCGCGACCCGGCGACCGCCTGGTGCTGACCAAGCCCATCGGCTCGGGCGTGATCACCACCGCGGCCAAGAACGACCGCGCCGAGCCTGCCCACCTGCAGGCCGCCGTCGACTGGATGCTCAGGCTGAACGGCCCTGCTGCGCGCGTGCTTGCCGAGGCGGGCGTGCGGGCCTGCACCGACATCACCGGCTTCGGCCTGCTGGGCCACGCCTCCGAGATGGCGCAGGCAGGCCGCATGCAGTACCACATCCGCGCATCGGCCGTGCCCCTCATGGAGGGCGCGCTCGACTACGTCAAGATGAAGCAGGTGCCGGGCGGCACCGGACGCAACCGCGATTACCTGATCGCCGCCTATGGCCCCGGCGAGGAGGCCGCCCACCCTACCGGTACGCAGACCGAGGTGCGCGTGCGGGTCGAGGGCATCGTGCGCCCCGACCTGATGACCCTGCTGTTCGACCCGCAGACCTCGGGCGGCCTGCTGGCTGCCGTGCCCCCGGCCGTGCACGACGGCGTGCGGGTCGCGATGGAGGCCGAGGGCGTGCCTTGCTGGGAGATAGGCGAGGTGGCCGAGGGCCTGGGCGTGGTAGTCGAGCCGTAGCGCAAGCCGTTGAAAGAGCGCGCCGCTGCCCTTCTTATCGAAGAGGCATTCCCCGACTTTCAAGTTGACATAATCGAAATCGCGGGGGAAGGCGACTTCTGCCTGGGCTACACCGTGAACGGCCACTGGCTCGTGCGCCTGGCCCGCAACGCCGAGGCCTCGCGTGCCCTGCGGGTCGAGGCGGCGCTCATGCCCCGGCTGGCACCGTCGGTCAACCTGCCGGTACCCGTGATCGAGCGCATCGCGCCCTACCGCGGCGATCTCCTCGCGGCGGTCCACCGCAAGATCGAGGGCGTGCCTCTCACCCGCGAGCTTTACGACAGCCTGCCGCCCGGCGCGCAACAGCAGGCGGTGCGCGACCTGGCACACTTCCTTCGCTCGCTGCACGACACGAGTCTGGCGGCGGCGCGGGAAGCGGGCGTGCCCTCGTGCGACTACCCCTTCTGCCGCACCGAGGACGGCATCACCCCCGGCTCGGCTCCGGAGCAGTACTCCGCCGCGCTGGACAAGTTGCTCGCCTACCCACAAATCGACCGCGACACGGCTCACTTCTGCGCCGGTGTGGTGCGGGCGCTGCTCAGGCAGGAGCGCGACGACCCGGCAGCGCCCGCCCCGGTACACGGCGACCTGTCGGCCGAGCACGTGCTGTTCAACGTGCGGCGCGAACGCATCACCGGCGTGATAGACTTCACCGACGTGATCCTCACCGACCCCGCGCTCGACCTGATGTACCTGTACAGCGCGTACGGCGACGCCTTCCTCGGCGAGCTTCTGCGCCACTACGCACCCGACCGGAGCGAGCCGCTGGCCGGCCGGGTGCGCCTCCTCCACCGCTGGTATGCCGTCCTGCGCCTGCTCTGGCCCCTGGAACACGGCTACCCGGAAGCCGTCGAGCGCCGCCTGGCTGAGCTGCGGGCGCTGGTTGACGAGGGATTGTAACGCCGTATGCTTCCCTACACGCCCCAACTGTGGATAAACAGCCATAAAGTCCTGTTGATATGCACATCCTACCGGTGGTACCATACGTTATGTAAATAAGGCTCGAGGCAACGGCCTACACATGACAGGGTGCGCCACCACTCATGCGGCACCCACCACCGGCGGACCTACTTCCGGCATCGCCCTTACGCGTCGCGGGTCCCCGGCATATCATGGAGGATACTTGATGACGACCGTACCTGCCGGCCCGCGCCAGGGGCGCTCGTGGGGCAGGTGGCTTATAGCGGCTGCCCTCACCATCATGCTCGTGGTTGGGCCTGCTGCAGGCGTGGCCTACGCCCAGACCCGCTACACCGTGCAGCCCGGCGACACCCTCACCAGCATCGCCGCACGCTACGGCACCAGCGTGGACGCCATCGTCGCGGCCAACAACCTGCCCAACCGCTCGACCATCTACGCGGGCCAATCTCTCATCATCCCCACCGGAGGCAGCGCGGCCCCCGCCCCTCAGCAGCCGCCCGCCTCCGGCACGTACACCGTGCAGCCCGGCGATACCCTCTCGGGCATAGCGGCGCGCTACGGCACCACCGTGCAGGCGCTCATGCAGGCCAACGGCCTCACCTCCACCACCATCCGCGCCGGGCAGGTGCTGCGCATCGCCGCGCCCGGCGCCCCGCCTCCCGCCCAACCGGCCCAACCTCAGCAGCCCGCCCAACCCCAGACCGGCGCGTCAAAGTACGTCGTGCAGCCGGGCGACAGCCTTAGCGCGGTGGCCGCGCGGTTCGGCGTGTCACGCTTCGACCTCGCCGCGGCAAACGGCCTCGCCCCCTCCGCCTTCCTGTACGTGGGGCAGGTGCTCACCATCCCCGGCGGCGCCCCCGCGCAGCCTGCCCAGCCTACCGCGGTGCCCGCCGCGCCCGACGTCGTGCCGACCACCACGCCGGTACCCGTGCAGTCGGCTCCACAGGCCCAGGCAGGGCAGCCGGTCAAGTACGTGGTGCAGCGAGGCGACACCCTGTCGGGCATTGCGGCCCGGTTCGACACCACGGTCGACGCCCTGCGGCGGCTGAACAACCTGCAGGATACCAACCTGCTGCGCGTGGGGCAGGAGCTGGTGATCGTCAAGGGCGACACGCAGAGCGGCCCCGCCGATCCGACCCCCACGCCCAAGCCCCAGCCCACCGTGCCGATGGGCAAGTTCGGCCCCAAGTGGGTGGACGTTGACCTCTCCACCCAGACCATGACGGCCTACGAGGGGCAGGTGCCGGTGTACACCTCCAAGATGAGCTCGGGCCGCGAGAAATACCCTACAGTCGAAGGCACCTACCGCGTGTACGCCCGCTACGTGCAGACCCGAATGCAGGGCGGCGAGGGTGCCGACTACTACAACATCCCCGACGTGCCCTACACGCTCTACTTCTACTCCGGCTACGCGCTGCACGGGGCGTACTGGCACAACAACTTCGGCACGCCCCAGAGCCACGGGTGCGTCAACCTGCCGGT
>DASTEB010000639.1:0-2536 GCA_035710025.1 Chloroflexia bacterium | reverse complement strand
GGCGAGCCTGGCGTAGTCGTGAAGCCGTAGCGCCTAGGTGCGCACCGGGCGGCGGAAGCTTTGCAGGGCGCGGACGTACTGGGCGCGCTCGAAGGCGGCGGGGTCGGGGCTGTTGCGCTGGCTCATGCTGCCGCGCATCTCGCCCACCGACTCGTACTCGAACTCCTCCATCCAGTCGAGCATCTGCTGCTCGACCGTGCGGATGTAGGGGATGCCGCGCTTGAGCAGGGCCGAGCAGAGCATCGTGACGCTGGCCCCCGCCATGATCATCTTGATCGCGTCGGGGCCGGTGTGGATGCCACCCGAGGCCGCCATGTCGCAGCCCACGCGCCCGTACAGCATGGCGATCCAGCGCAGCGGCAGGCGCAGGGCCTGGGGCGTGCTCAGGAGGATATGGGGGCGCACCTCCAGCCGGTTCAGGTCGATGTCGGGCTGGTAGAAGCGGTTGAACAGCACAAGCCCGTTGGCCCCCGCCTCGTGCAGCCGCGAGGCCATGTGCGCCATGCTGCTGAAGAACGGGCCTAGCTTCACCGAGACCGGGACGGAAACCACGCGCCTGACCGAGGCCACGATGTCCACGTAGGTCTGCTCGACCTCGGCGGCGGGCATGTTGATGTCGTTCGGTATGTAGAAGATGTTAAGCTCGATGGCATCGGCCCCGGCCTGCTGTATGCGCGATGCGTAGTCGGTCCAGCCCCCGGCCGAGGTGCCGTTCAGGCTGGCGATGATGGGGATGCCGACCGATTCTTTGGCCCTGTATATATGGTCCAGGTAGTCCTCGGGACCGACGCGGAACTCGGACGGCTCGGGGAAGAAGGAGAGCGCCTCGGCGAAGGTGTCGGTATACTCGGTCATGTGAAAGTGCAGGTCGTGCCGTTCCTTCTCGATCTGCTCCTCGAACAGCGAGTGGAGCACCACGGCCGACGCGCCCGCGTCCTCCATGCGCTTGATGTTGTCCACGTCCTCCGACATGGGGGACGCCGACGGCACCAGCGGGGTGCGCAATTCCAGCCCTAGATAGGTTGTGTCCAGCTTCATCGGTTACACTCCCTTCGTGTGATAGGTCGCCTGCGTTTGCAGCGACCCCCTCCCTAACCGCGCCGCGTACGGCCAGACGGCCGTAATGACCAGGGCGCACGCCAAGATGGCGTAACTGCTATCGCCGACCAGGAGCATGGTGGGCGTGTTGAACAGGGCGTGCGCGCCCACGGTGAAGAACAGGTTGCCCGTCCGCAGGTAGATGACCGCGAACAGGATGCCGAGCACGGCCACCCACAGCAGGCTGCCGGGCAGTTGGGCGAGCGGCACGCCGCTCCAAATGCGGATGGGGATGTGAATCAGGGCGAACATCACCACCGACAGGAGCACCGCGCCCGCGAGCCGCAGGACCGGGCGGCTGCGCCAGCGCGCCATCTTGAGGTAGAGCTGGGGCAACAGGAAGCCTCGGAAGGCGATCTCCTCGTACAGTGCATTGCCCAGCAATTGCGCGATGAGCAGCCCGAGCACGACCGTGGGCCCGCTCTCCCAGATCGGGTTGGGGTCGAGCGGCCCTCCCCTGCCAACAGGCCCGCCGAAAAGTGCCTGCCATGCCGTGATGCTGAACTGAGCGAACAGCCACAGCACGAGGGTCATGAGCAGGCCGGTGCCGAACTTCTCGGCGCGCAGGCCCACATCGCGAAGTCGGAGCTTGCCCCATATGAACATGATTCCGACCACGACGATAGCAAGGAGGTGTATGTTGGCGGTCAACGTGTCGTTGATGAGGCCGCCCGTGACCTGATAGAGGGCGGTGAACAGGTCGTACTGGAAAGCGCCCACGGCCGCGACCACCAGCACCGAGGCTGCTACCGCCATCGAGATAATCACCGGCCAGGTTGTGCGCTTTACGTCGGAGAACATGGTGCTTCCGTCCGAAGGAACGACGTAGGGGCACGATGAAAGTCCGTGCCCCTACCTTATCTCTAGGCCGTTAGCTCTTGCCCGCGACGGCCGGGCCGATCTCGCCTAGCTCGGGCTTGTGGCCGTTGTGGCCGTTGCCCTCTGCCTTCGCCGCACGTTCCGGCGCGGGAGCGGCAGGTTCAGGCTCAGACTCGCGCCCGGTCACCGGCCTCCCGGCCAGGTATTCGTACATGGAGCGGCGAACGCGCACGTCCTCTTCGGCCAGCTCCAGCATCATCTTCGCCTGGTCGGGGCGGGTCTTGGCCAGCAGCCTGAAGCGGTTCTCCATGTTCATGTAGATGTCGAGCGGCATGGTGGGCGCTCGCGAGTCGAGCAGGAGTGGGTTCTTGCCCTCCTTCTCGAGGTCGGGGTTGTAGCGGTACAGCAGCCACTGCCCGCTGTCCACCGCAGCCTTCTGGTTCTGCATGCCGGTGGTCATGTCGATGCCGTGGGCGATGCAGTGGCTGTACGCGATGATCAGCGCGGGGCCGTCGTACGCCTCGGCCTCGAGGAAGGTCTTGAGGGTGTGCTCGTCCTTGGCGCCCATCGCCACGCTCGCCACGTACACGTTGCCGTAGGTCATGGCCATCAGGCCGAG